>JBDTVB010000231.1:0-4337 GCA_040007415.1 Anaerolineaceae bacterium | reverse complement strand
CGTTTTGAATTGCGGGCCCAGTACTTCGTTCAGGCGTCCGACGACGACCGAGCTGGCGCTGTAAAGCGGATCGAAGATGCTCGGGAAGTCGATAGTTACGGTGCCGAGGGCTGGCCCCCCAGCGACGGACCAGGCGGCGTGCGCGGCGCGCGCTTCGAGTTCGGCATCGGCGCCGAAGCCGGCGAATCTTTCGAGCTGCCGCTGGGGCGGTGCGAAAGCTCCAGAGGCGGGGGAGATCGGGCCGCACGGGTCTGCACGTCCGCCGAACAGCGCGGCGCTCAACCAGAATCGATTGAGCGCACCACTGATCGCCTGCACCAGGGTGGGATTGTTCCATGGCGGCGCACCGGCGAAGTAGGTACTAATGATTGGGCTGTCTTCATAGCGTGTTAGCTCGCGCATGCGCCCATCGGCCCGGAGGGTGGCTGCGTCGCGGCGGTCGCGAGCGAGGCATTCATCGATGCGAAGGTCGAGCATCGTGTCCGGTGAGCCGGACTCGAGCACTTCGAGGCCTTCGAGGTTCGGCTCCAAGTGGCCGCCTCTCACGGATTCGAACGTGAGGCGGCCGTCCGAGCCGCGATCCGTGAAGCGGAAGGCGCCGCTGCCCCGGACCTGTCCTGCTGACGGACCACCCGCTGCGCGGAGGGCGTCGGAAGTTTCGGCCGCCTGGATGAGGGCGTAGCGGGAGGCGAAGGTGTTGAGCGCCCACGGGTCGTCCTCAGTGCGCACCATAACGGTCAGGATTCCCGTACTCGCAATGTGCAGTTTTGCGAAATCCGCAGGACGCTGGCCGACCGGTAGCGTGCCCTTGGCCAGCTCGAGCTGCCGTGTGAAGTGGGCCCGAACGTCGTCAGCGGTCAGTGCCCGGCCATTGGTTGGTGCGCGTTCGTCCCAGCGGGCTTTGGGGTCCAGGTGAAACGTCAGGGTGCCCGCTTCGGGCTGTTCCCAGCGGGCTGCAAGGCCGGGGACGAGTTGTGGGTCGGGAGAGTCGCCCCAATCGATCAGGCGCGAATGAGTGCGGCCGAGGACCTCCAGCACGGACGGTTCACCGGTGCGCTGCACATCAAACGTGTCAAAATTGAAGCGCCCGGGCGAAGGGATGCGTGCGATACCGCCGCGCGGTGGGGGAGTGGGCGTTTGCGTGAGAGGCGGCGATGTCGATGGCGTGGGGGAGCTGTGCGCCGGGTCGGACGTGGTTCGCTGTTTACTGCCGCCAGTCCGGTAGAGTGCCACGCCCACGGCACCGGCAAGTACGGTGGTCGTCGCGGCCGCGCCACCGAGCAACGCGTGGCGCCGCGTGATTGCAGGTGGACTCACGGGCTAGCCAACCACGACACCGTGTCGATGGGGTGGGCCTTGCATGAGGCCCGCATCGGGGCTGAGGCAGCACTCCATCGCTTCGTGCAGCGCCGGGGTCTCGGGTTGGAGGGTGACGTGGCCGATGCCGAACCGCTCGCGAAGCATGGTCGCGAGTTCAGTGAGGATGTGCTCAGTGCAGGCTACATCGGCGAGTTCGACGTGCGCGCTCAGCGCGGGGAAGCGGGGAGCGATGGACCAGACGTGGACGTCGTGCATGGCGATGACGCCCTCGATGGCGGCGCCGGCGGAGATGATGGCTTCGGGGTCGAGGCCCGCCGGAGCGCTTTCGAGAAGGATGTCGGCGGCCTGGCGCAGGAGAGTCCAGGCGCGCGGAAGGATGAAGAGGGCGATCGCGATACCGGTCAGCGCGTCCACGCCGGCCCAGCCGCCGAGCGAGATGAACGCCGCCGAGAGGATGACAAGCACCGAGCCGAAGGCGTCCGATGCGGCCTCAAGCTTCGCGGCCCGGGCGTTCAAATTGTCGCGCGAATGGCTGTGGAGCAGGCGGATGACAAGGATGTTGACGGCGAGCCCGGCGGCGCCAACCACGAGCACCGGGCCGGTATCGACGGTGTGGTCGCCTCCGATGCGTTGAACAGACTCCCAAAGGATGTAGGCGGCGATCCCGAGGAGAAGCGTGACGTGCACCGGCACGGCAAGTACTTCGAAGCGGGCGTAGCCGTAGGTGCGGCGCGCGTCTGGCGCACGGCGTCCCAGGGTAGCGGCGGCGAGCGCGAGAAGCAGGCCGGCTGAATCGGTGAGCATGTGGCCAGCATCGGAGACGAGGGCGAGCGAGCCGGCGAGCAGTCCAGTCCCTGCTTCGACCACGACAAACGTCAGCGTTAGCCCGAGACCGATGAGCAGCGCGCGCCGGGGGGATTCGTGGATGTGGGGTGGCTCGTGCTTCACCTGACCATGGTAGCAAACGTGGAGTTGGGATTCGGAAAGCGCCGAAGGTGGGCACCCGGTAGAGTGGCGACGGTAGCGTTATTCGCCCGCCCGCCTTCGTGGGACGGGCCGTTGGAAGTTCGGATGCCTGGTGAACTCGTAGGCCTGACGGCTGCGGTCGCCGAAGTGATCGGCCCACTTACTCCGTTTCGGGAGGGTGAAACGCGTCTCGGTGTGCCGGAGAGCGCGAAAGCGCCTGTCGCGGCGGCACTCGCCTCACGGCACGATGGCCCAACGCTCGTGTTAGTGCCGAGCCCGGCGCGATCACAAGGGTTGCATGAGGAGATTGCGCTCTTCGTAGAGCACGTCCCACTCGCCAGGCTCCCCGAGCGCGAGGGCCTGCCTTACGAGTTCTTGCGCGACGAGACTTCGGTGGCAGTTGAACGTGCGCGAGCGCTGGCATTGCTCCGGGGGAGCGGGCGCGGCCTGGTGGTGGCATCGTGGGCGGCCATTTCCGAGCACTGTGCCGGTCCGGAGCTCCAACAAGCCGGCCTCACGGTCAGCACGGGCCAGGAGCTTGACCCGAACGGTCTGCTGCGTTCACTCGAGGAGTTGGGCTACGCCGTGACCATGCTGGCTGATCACCCGGGGAGCGTTTCGCGGCGAGGCGGGTTGGTCGATGTCTTCCCGGCGGGTGCTGAACACCCCTACCGCATCGAGTTCTTCGGCAACCAGGTGGAGAGCATTCGCCGGGTTGACCTCTCGACGCAGCGAAGCGTGGCGCGGCTGGGCGAAGCCGTACTGCCGCCGGCGGTCACGGGCACGCGCCGAGCACGAGAGGCGGCGCTGGCGTTGCTGCAGTCACTGGATATCGAAAGCGACGGTGCGGAGCTGATCGCTGAACAGTTGGAGTTGCTGGCGGGCGGCAGCCGTACGGATTACGACGCGTTCTTCGAACCGTTGCTTTACGAGACGACGGGGCTCGATCACCTCCATCCGGCGGCGCGGATCCTGGTGGATGATGCGGAAGAGGGGGAATCGACGCTCTTGCGGTTGCTCGAACACGAGGCGCGGACACGGACCGAGCTCGAGCATCGGGGCGCCATTCCGCCTGGGCTACCGGAGTTGCGGGACGGCACATCGGTGGTCCTTGGTGCGCTTGCCCAGGGTAGGGGCGTTGTCTACCTTCAGCGTTTTGGTGCAGACGAAATGGGCGCGCGGCGGCTACCGCTGACGGCAACGCCGAGTTTCGCGGGCAAGCTGAAGCCGCTGGCGCAGCAGGCCGGGGCGTGGGCGAAGGCGGGCAAGGCGGTGGTCATCGCCTCGCAACAGGCGCTTCGCCTGGCAGAGTTGCTGGATGCCGAAGGGCTGCATGCGGACCTCGCGCGGCGTCTGCCCAGTGTGCCGGTTGCAGGTTCGATTTCGCTGGTCCCGCTGGCAGTGCTGGGCGGCTTCACCCTGGGTGAAGACGTTGTGCTGGTCAGCGACGCCGAGGTCTTCGGCTTTCGCAAGCGCCGACGGCCAACGAAGACCCCGCATGGCATTCGCAGCGACATCGTCTCGTCGCTGGAGGTAGGGGACTACCTGGTGCATGCAGACCACGGAATCGCGCGGTTCGGCGGTCTCATTCGGCGCACCGTGGAGAGCGTCGAGCGCGAATACCTGGAGCTGCAGTATGCGGACAGCGACCGGCTCTACGTGCCCGCGGACCAGTTGGATTCGGTCACACGTTACGTGGGACCAACGGATCATCCTCCCGCGCTCACGAAGCTTGGGTCGCAGGAGTGGGTGCGGGCGAAGCGGCGCGTCAAACAGGCGGTGGTTGCGCTGGCGCAAGACTTGCTGGAGCTATACGCCAGGCGTGAAGTAGCGGTCGGCCATTCGTTCCCGGAAGACACCGCCTGGCAGATGGAGATGGAGGCGGCATTCCCGTTCGTGGAGACGGCCGACCAGCTGCAGGCGATCTCCGAGGTTAAGGCAGATATGCAGCGACCGCGACCGATGGACCGGCTGATCTGCGGCGACGTGGGCTACGGCAAGACGGAGGTCGCGGTCCGGGCCGCGTTCAAGGCGGTCAGCGATGGCAAGCA
>JBDTVB010000230.1:0-4370 GCA_040007415.1 Anaerolineaceae bacterium | reverse complement strand
AGCTGCACCCACTTGGTGTGGTGAGGGAGGATGGCGGTGTGCAGCATGTCCGGGTTGGTGAGCACGATGTGCCCGGCGGCGCGCACGGCCCGGCGAGCGTCAGCCGGGGTGTCGCCGTCGTAGGTGAAGGTGCGAATCTCTTCGCCGATGTCCGTGATTAGCCCGTGGAGTTCATCCAACTGGTCCTGGGCGAGCGCTTTGGTGGGGAAGAGGTAGAGCGCGCGCGTCGAGCTGTCCTTGAGGATCGCGTCCAGCACCGGCGCGTTGTAACAGAGAGTCTTGCCGCTGGCGGTGGGCGTGACGACGACCGCGTTGCGGCCATCGAGCGCGTGGCGGATCGCGTCGGCCTGGTGGGTGTACGGCTTTTCAATGCCCCGGCGCTTGAGCGCAGCGAGTAGCCGCGGATCGAGTGACTCCGGCCATTCGCCATACCGAGGTGGGCGCTCATCGATGCGGCGGACGATTGTGTCGGTCGGTTTCGCCTGGAGCTCGGCGACCACCGCCTCGGCAATGACCGCGGGCGGCACGGGACGCACGGAGGGGACGGGGTACGCGGGCGGCGGCTTCACCATGACGCGGGGTTTCTCCGATCCGCACAGATGTTCGCAAGTATGTGGAGGTGGGTGTATCGCAGTCAAGCGGATGCTCCAGGGAAACAGCGCCACCACGCGCCGAGCTAGCGTCGCAGGGCGATTGTCATCAGGCAGGGTTGGGCGGGCATCTCGCCGACCGCGGCAACCTGGCGCACTTTTCGAGTGACCGGGTTGAACAGGAATAGGCGGCCAGTGCCCTCTTCGGCAATGAAGAGGCTGGTCTTGGAGGCGACGGCGATGCCGCAAACGCGAGCGGGCGCGCCGGGGAGTGGGGTCGCGCTCAGCGTGCTGCCCGTAGCCGGATCAATCCTGCGGAGCGTACCGCCGGCAACAAGGAGGATGGATTTCGTGGCAACATCGAATGCGATCGGGCCGGTCGGCGAGGATGAGATTCGGGATTGCCATATGCGCGCGCCGCAGAGCGTCCACTGCCGCGGGGGAGATGTCAACCGTTTTCGCGAGCGAAGTAGCCATTGCGAGGTTCATGGCGGCCACCGGGGAGAAGGTGACGGTGTCGGCCACCACCGGCGAAAAGTCACGATCCCGCGACTGCCCGCTCAGGTGATGTGGCAATCTTCGCCGAAGAAGCGCAGTCCGAGCCCGTCCGCGATGGCTCGCGAGGCCGCGTTGTCCCAGGTGGTGCTGTAGAGCGCGATGCGGCCCGAGGCGATGACGGCGGCCGCCCAGGCTTCAACGGTGCGGCGGGCGAAACCGCGACGGCGATAGTCCGGCGCCGTACTCACGCCCGCCGCGGCAGCGTCCACGGATAGGCGCGAGCTGTGGCAGAGGGCGACGATCGCGCCATCGGCTTCGACACCGAAGCACGGCTGCTGGGACTCGTCCAGGCCTTCGGTCCAGCCCATTTCGCGGAGCTGCGGGTGGAAACGGGCCAGGTCTCCCGGGCCGAGCAGGAGCGGCCCCGCGCTCGGGTCTGGCGCCGATTCGAACACGAAGGCCGGGCCCCGGTGAATGGCGGTAACTGGCTGGTCACGCCCAAGGACTACGATCGCACGAGCGAGGCAGTGCGGCTCGGCGCCCGCCTCCCCAAGTGGCGGCTCGCAGCCGAGCAGCGCCGTCAGTTCCTCGGCCTGTTCGGCTGGCAGGTCGTGGCGGAGATGCCAGGCGTTGCCCTCCACCGTGCGGCCGAGGAACAACCGCGGCGCCGAAAACGGCGGAGTCTCATTCGTGCTTACCAGCCGTCCAACGTCATCGAAGCGAAAGAGATTCCGCACCTGGAGGCGCATGAGCTCGAGCGAACCTGCAGGCGCGGTCATTCAACGTGACTTGTACCACATTCCGGCGTGCGGCTGTGGTATAACCTGTCCCATCATTCGGCCCGGAAACTGGAGACGCATATTATGTACGACGCGATCATCGTTGGGGCGCGCTGCGCCGGCTCACCCACTGGCATGCTCCTGGCGCGAAACGGTTACCGGGTGCTGGTGGTGGACAAGGCCACCTTCCCGAGTGATACGCTCTCGACCCACTTCCTCACTTCTGAGGCCGTGAAGTCGCTCTCCAATTGGGGCCTGCTGGAGCGCGTGATGGCCACCGGCTGCCCGCCAATCACGGACATGAGCATCTCCTGGGGCGGCATCGTGATGCCCAGCATTACGGAGCCGGGCTACACGCCCATCTGCCCCCGGCGCACGGTGCTCGACGAGATCCTCGTCGAAGCCGCCCGTGAAGCGGGCGCCGAAGTGCGCGAAGGGTTCAGTTTCGATGACCTGATCGTTGAAGACGGCGTCGTCGCCGGTATCCGCGGGCACAACCGCGATGGTCAGCAGGTAGAGGAGCGCGCCCACATCGTCGTCGGTGCGGACGGCAAGCATTCCCGAGTGGCTGAGAAGGTGGGAGCGGCCCAATACAACTTCTTCCCGAGCGCCACCTGTGGCTACTACTCCTACTGGTCCGGTTTCGAAGGGCCGGGCACCGAGGTCTACATCCAAGACGGCTTCGGTCTCTTCACTTTCAAGACGAACGACGGGCTCACCTGCGCGGGCTTCGAATGGCCGAAGGCGGAGTTCGCGAACGCCCGCAAGGATATCGAAGCTGCAGTGATGGCGACATTCGACAAGATCGCCGGGATGGGCGACCGCGCCCGCAAAGCGAAGCGCGTGGACAAGTACTACGGCAGCGCGGGCGAAGACAGCTATTATCGGAAGCCGTATGGCCCCGGCTGGGCACTGGCTGGCGATTCGGGCTACATGAAGGACCCGCTGATGGGCCAGGGGATCACGGACGCCTTTCGCGACGCGACCATGCTCTCCGCCGCAATCGACGCCGGGTTGGCCGGGCGCCAGCCGATGGAGGAGGCGTTGGAAGCCTACGAAAAGGCCCGAAACGAAGCGACCGCGATGATCTACCAGGTCACCAACCTGATCACCGGCGACCTCAACCCGACGCCGGAAGTGGTCCAGATGCTCGCGGCGGGCATGGGCGCGGCGGCGTCCGGCGCGCCTGCCTGAGGTTCGACACAGCCAGCGGCAGCGATCGACAATGCTGTCATGCCTCGTCCCCGTTGCCTCTGGTGTACCGAACCGCCGTTTGAAGACACGGCCGTGTTGAAATGGCGCGGCGAAGAGCGTGAGCGCCTGACCGTACCGCTCTGCCGTAAGCACCTCGGGCGCTTGAAAGAGGCCGGTCCCAAGGGCAAAGAGACGAAGGGTTGGTTCTACAAAGTCGGTTGGTGGTAGGCAGTCGTGACTGAGCGGCGAGCGGGCGCTTGGCTCTATCCGCCGCTCCCCTACGCTTAGCGCAATGGCCCGCATGCGCCCAAAGCCGAACTCCACACCTGATGACGTCGCCTTTGGCATCAACCCCTGCGCGATGGCGATCGAGACCGGTAACGTGCGTTCGCTGCTCTACCTGCGCGAGACGAAGAACGAACGCGTGCTGGACCTCGTCTCGAAGGCGCGCGCGTTGAACATCCCGACCGCCGATACCGATATCTTCCGGCTCGACGAACTGACCGCCGAGGGGGTCCACCAGGGCATCCTGGTGCGCCTGCGCGATCTCGAGCCCGTGGACCTAACGGCAGTTGCGAAGCAGGCGAACGGCGCCTCGCTGGTCGTGCTGCTGGACCGCGTGACCGACCCGCAGAACCTCGGTGCAGTGTTGCGGGCCTCTGTTGCCGTTGGAGTCGACGCCGTGGTGTTGCCGAGACGGCGGGGCGCGCTGCTCTCACCGGGCGTCCACCGCGCCAGCGCGGGCATCAGCTTCATCGCCCCTGTGGCCGCGCCGCAAAACCTTGCGCTGGCGATCAAGACGCTCAAAGAGTGCGGCTACTGGGTGGTCGCCGCCGACGCGGGCGAAGGTTCGCAGCCAGCCACTTCGTTCGACTGGCCCCAGAAGACGGCTCTGATCATGGGTAGCGAAGGTGAAGGCGTTGCCCACCTCCTGCGCCGCGAGAGCGATTTTGTGGTCGCGCTGCCGATGGACCCGCGCGTGGAGTCTTTGAACGTGGCGGTGGCGTGCGGCGCGCTTTCGTACCTGTGGCGGCGGCAGTGGCCCCAGGACTCGGCAGCGAAGCAGTAAGCACGAAGCACGACGCACTTGTAACCTGAGTCCGTGCCGATCGACCTCCCGGACCATGTAACGAGCCGCCGTCGCGATGGGCGCCGCGAGGTGCTGCTGCACCGCTCCATGGCTGTCATCGCGGACGACAAGATAGAGATCAAGAGCGCGCGCGGGACGGTGATCCTACCGGCTATCGGGCTGCTACTGGCAGGCGGAGCGATCGCCTGGATGGCGCGTTCCGGGAGTTCGCTGCCGTTC
>JBDTVB010000229.1:0-4373 GCA_040007415.1 Anaerolineaceae bacterium | reverse complement strand
TCGATGAGAAATTTCCTGGCCGTTTGCTTTTGGCCGAGGCGAACCAGTGGCCGGAAGATGCCGCCGAGTACTTCGGCGAAGGCGACGAGTGCCATATGGCGTACCACTTCCCGCTCATGCCTCGCCTGTTCATGTCCGTCCGCATGGAAGACCGGTTTCCCATCACCGAAATTCTCGAGCAAACACCCGAGATCCCCGACTCTGCCCAGTGGGCTCTTTTTCTCCGCAACCACGATGAACTGACCCTCGAGATGGTGACCGACGAGGAACGCGACTACATGTATCGCGTCTACGCCGGAGAGGAGCGCGCCCGGATAAACCTGGGCATTCGTCGGCGGCTCGCCCCGCTTCTCGGCCACAACCGCCGCGTGATTGAGCTGATGTACGCGCTCCTCTTCTCCCTCAAAGGAACTCCTGTCATCTACTACGGTGATGAGATCGGCATGGGAGACAACATCTACCTTGGCGACCGCGACTCAGTGCGTACGCCAATGCAATGGAGCAGCGAACGCAACGCCGGATTCTCGTCTGCCAACCCCCAGCAGCTCTTCCTCCCCGTCGTGACCGATCCCGAATACCACTACGCATCCGTAAACGTCGAGGCCCAGCAGGCCAACCCCTCGCTCCTTCTCTGGTGGATGCGCCGCATCATGGCTCTCCGCCGCAACCACCGATCGTTCAGCCGCGGGTCCATGACCTTCGTTGAATCGGACAACCGGCGAGTGCTTCCTTTCGTCCGCGAATTCGAAGATGAAACCGTGCTTGTAGTGGCTAATCTCTCTCGCTTTACGCAGGGCGTTCATCTCAACCTTGGCGGCTTCAACGGGTCGACTCCAGTCGAGCTTTTCGGCAGCGCCCGCTTCCCTCTCATCGGTGAGGCGCCCTACTTCCTCTCCATGGGGCCGCACACGTTTTTCTGGTTCCATCTTGAGCCGCGGTCCACTCCCGATCATGCCCTTGCTACCGCTTCGCTCTCGCTCGAGCCGGGTGAGGATTGGGAAGTCTACCTCGACAGCCGACGGTCCGTGCTGGAAGGCATCCTTGCCACGTATCTCCCTCAGCGCCGCTGGTTCGGAAGCAAGACGCGGACCGTAAAGCGCTTGGTGATCGAAGATGTCCTGCGACTTGCTCGTCGCTCGGCGATCCCGGTAGCTTTCATCATGCTCCGTGTTGAGTACGATGAGGGTGAAGCAGAGAACTTCGGCCTCCTGCTCGCTGCTGTGCCCGCTGATAGCGCCGCCCCCATCGAGGCGGCCCTTCCATGGGCCGCCATCGCACCCATACGCCGTGATGGTGGCGTCGGTGTTCACCTCATGGACGGGCTCGCAGTGCCCGAGGTGGCCGCTGACTTCCTCGCCCTCATTAGCAATCGCGTAACACTCTCTGGGGGCCTCGGAACTCTTGAGTGCACCTCCAAGCGGGCTCTGCGCTCTGGTTCTGGGCTTCCGCCGTCGGTTCAGCAAAACGAGCAGAGCAACACGTCAGTTTCATACGGAGACAGATTCATGTTGAAGTTCATTCGCCGCCTTGAGTCCGGGGTTCATCCCCAGCTCGAGATCGAAGAGTTTCTGGCATCGTCGCCTGCCGCTCCCAACGTACCGCAACTGCTCGGCACAGCCGTCTATCGCCGCGGCGGCCGGACGTCGGCGGTGGCAATAGTCGAACAGTACATCAACCATCAATCCGATGGCTGGCGGCTTGCAGTCGACGAATTCAGTAGATTCCTCGAAGAGATGACTTCCGCGGTCGTCACCCCGCCCGAACTGCGCCCCGGCCTCCATCCACTAGAGATGTCCCGCCCGGATCCGTTCATCGAGGAGCGTACCGGCCCATGGCTGGAAATGATCGCCAACCTCGGGAAGCGCACCGCCCAGCTCCACGCTGCGTTGGCCGATTCATCGCGGAGCGAGGAGTTCGCTCCCGAAAAGTACACCCTGTTCTATCAGCGGGCCCTCGCTCAAGGCTTCCGAGTTCAGGCTCGCCATGCCCTGCGCTCTCTACGCTCGAGTGTTCCTCTGCTCCCCGAGGAAGCCGCTACGCTGGCTGCTGACGTCCTCGCGGCTGAGCCAGTATTGCTGAAGCGTCTCCACGCAGTCGCCAGCCGACCCCTCCGCGGCGACCGAATCCGATGCCACGGAGACCTCCACCTCGGCCAGGTTCTTTCGACTGGTTCCGACTGGGTCTTCATCGATTTCGAAGGGGAGCCATCACGCTCTCTCAGTGACCGCCGGGTCAAACGTTCGCCGCTCCGCGATGTCGCAGGCATGGTGCGCTCCTTCCGTTACGCATCTCACTTCTCTTTGCGGCAGGTCGCCACGGGCATGCAGGGATCGGGAAGGGACCGTGCCGGCAAGTGGGCCGATTGCTGGTATCTGTGGACTGCCTCTCGCTACCTCAACAGTTACTTCGAAGAGGTAGAAAATGCCGGGATCATAGCCCGGGACGAGGAGGAAACTCGTTTCCTCCTCGATACGTTCATACTCGACAAAGCCCTCTACGAACTGGCGTACGAGCTTGATAACAGGCCCTCGTGGGTCCATATCCCGCTACGCGGCATCCTCGACCTGCTCAACGCCGATAACGGGGAGGTACTCTCCTGAACAGTACAAGCGGTACCGCACCCTTCCCGGACACACTGCTCACTCCCAACGATGTCTTCCTCTTCAATGAGGGCACCCATTCACGCCTCTACCAGTCGCTAGGGTGCCATCTTGGCGATAATGCCGGCGTCGCAGGTGCATGGTTCGCTGTCTGGGCACCCAACGCCCGGGCGGTCAGCGTCGTCGGCAGCTTCAATGAGTGGCAGCGAAACCGCCATCCCCTTCGCGCCCAGGGTGAGTCTGGCATCTGGGGCGGGTTCGTCCCTGGCGTAACCAGTGGAGACCACTACAAGTACGCCATCGACTCCCTCATTCGTGACCTGAGCCTGACTCGCGCCGATCCTTTCGCCTTCGCCGCCCCTATGTCCCCAGCCACCGATTCCGTCGCCTGGGACCTGACCTATGAATGGGGAGACGCCGACTGGATGGCTTCGCGCGCAAGCGCGAACGAGCTGAAGGCTCCGCTCTCGGTCTACGAAGTGCACCTAGGCTCCTGGATGAGGGTGCCCGAAGAGAGCAACCGCTCACTAACCTATCGGGAGCTTGGGGAACTTCTCGTTGACTATGTAGCCGAGATGGGATTCACCCACGTGGAACTTCTCCCGGTGATGGAGCACCCCTTCTACGGATCCTGGGGTTACCAGGTGACGGGATACTTCGCCGCCACCAGTCGCTACGGCTCACCCCAGGACTTCATGTTCCTCATCGACTGCTTCCACCAGCGTGGTATCGGCGTCATTCTCGATTGGGTACCGTCGCACTTCCCCGCCGATGAGCACGGGCTGGGACTGTATGACGGATCCCATCTCTACGAACACGCCGACCCCCGTCGTGGTGTGCACCCTGACTGGGGCAGCCTCATGTTCAACTTCGGTCGCCATGAAGTTCGCAGCTTCCTGCTTAGCAGCGCCGTGTTCTGGCTAGACAAGTACCACGTTGACGGGCTTCGGGTAGATGCCGTCGCGTCCATGCTTCATCTCGATTTCTCCCGGGAAAGCGGAGAATGGGTGCCCAATCGCTTCGGTGGCCGCGAGGACTTTGACGCGGTTGATTTCCTTCGACAGCTCAACGTTTCGGCCTACGGTTTTGCCCCGGACATTCAGCTCGTTGCCGAAGATTCCTCGACATGGCCACTGGTGTCGCGCCCTGTGTACCTCGGTGGTCTCGGCTTCGGACTCAAGTGGGACATGGGTTGGATGCACGACACCCTGGACTACTTCGCCCGGGACCCCATCATCCGCAGTTACCACCACAACCAACTCACGTTCCGCAGCCTCTATGCCTTCACCGAAAACTACATACTGCCGCTTAGCCACGATGAGGTGGTGCACGGTAAAGGATCGCTCATGCGCCGTATGGCAGGAGACGATTGGCAGAAGTTCGCGAACTTGCGGGCACTGCTGGCCTACATGTACTGCCTTCCGGGCAAGAAGCTGCTCTTCATGGGCTGCGAGATCGCCCAGTGGGATGAATGGAACCATGAATCGAGCGTCTCCTGGCACCTCCTCCGGGAGGACGCTCATGACGGTGTCCGGCGGCTTGTCGGCGACCTCAACGCCCTCTACCGCAGCACGCCCGCCCTCCACGAAACCGACAACGACCCCGCTGGCTTCGAGTGGATCGACGCTAACGATGCCGCGCAAAGCACGCTCAGTTTCCTTCGTCGGGACGGTGCTTCGCGCTGGCTCGCAGTGCTGTGCAACTTCACTCCCGTTCCCCGCCACAACTTCCGCGTAGGGGTCCCGCTCGCAGGCACGTGGCAGGAGGTCCTTA
>JBDTVB010000228.1:0-4376 GCA_040007415.1 Anaerolineaceae bacterium | reverse complement strand
GTTGTCTGGGAAGCGGCGTCCGAGCAGGAAGATCACCGCTGAAACGGCCACGCCCGCCACGGCCGCGATCGCCGCGTACTTCACGAACTGAGCGAAGCCCACATCAATCGCCACGATGATCAGCAGCGCAATGGCGAATCCCCAGATGAAGTAGGTGAGTTGGCGGCGAAAGAAGCTTCTCATGGGCACGCATAGTGACTGTTGGCGGATGCGGAGTAAAGCGGCCGGTCAGAGTTGGAGGCTGTGTTTACGCTCGAGGTTGATCGCGTCATCAATGATGTGGCGGTAGCGGGACCAGACCTGGCGGGCTGCCTCGTTGGCAATTGCGAGGTCCGCGGCGGCGAACGTTCCGGACGCTTGAAAGTGTTCCAATTCGTCGCGGTCTTCTTCGAAGATTGTGCCATCGGGCAGCGCCCACCAATCGAGGATGAGGTCGCGGTAGGAAACCGCGACCGGGCCAATTTGGACGTCCGTAACGGCGTCAAAGCGGTGGGCGATAAGCGAGCCATCGGCATGGCGCATGCGGTAGAGGTTGTAGGGACGGCGCTTCCAGAAGTATCCGTGGGAAACGCTGCCGGGAGGCACTTCGACGGGCGTGCCATAGATGGTGCCGCCCTTCTCCATCAGAAAGCGTACGACGACTAGGCCGGGCTCCCGGTGAAGCAGGGTGCAGCGGTACTCGCGCCAACTTCCGTCTGGCTTCTCTTTACGCTCAAGGTAAGGGGAACCGATCGCCGCCTCAGGGCGCGCCGGCGTATGCTCAGGCACTAACTCGTTTTCCCTTGGGAGGGGCACATGGCAGACCTCAAGTTCGAGCACATCATCTACGAAAAGAAGGGACCGGTCGCGGTCCTGACCATCAATCGCGAAGGGGCATTGAACGCCATCGCGGGCCAGACCTCGCGGGAGATGCAGGCGGCGTGGGAGGATTTCCGCGACGACGACGACCTGCGGGTGGCAATCCTCACGGGCGTAGGCGAAAAGTCGTTTTCCACCGGGATGGACCTGGTCGCCACGGCACGCGGCGAAAACCA
Organism: Anaerolineaceae bacterium; assembly: GCA_040007415.1. GTDB lineage: Bacteria > Chloroflexota > Dehalococcoidia > Tepidiformales > Tepidiformaceae > PNKC01. The sequence continues at coordinate 3,342 of JBDTVB010000228.1, read as the reverse complement.
GTTCGCCGGCAAACCGGCGCCGTTCGGGGGATTCACCAAGCGGATGCCGATCTACAAGCCGATCATCGCGGCGATCAATGGCTTCTGCCTGGCGGGCGGAATGGAGCTGGCACTGGCCTGCGACATCCGCATCTGTACGCCTGAGGCACGTTTCGGGCTCCCCGAGGTGCGTTGGGCGATTATGCCGGGCGCTGGCGGGACGCAGCGGATGCCGCGAGCGATCCCGCTGGCGTGGGCGAACTACCTGATTCTGACGGCTGATCAGATGGATGCAGATACTGCCTCCCGCATTGGACTCGTCTCACACGTGGTGCCGCGCGATGAGCTGATGGGCCGGGCGATGGCAATCGCGAACATGATCTGCGAGCGCGGGCCATTGGCCGTGAAGGCGGCGAAGGAAGCCATCATCCGCGGGATGGATATGCCGCTGGAGCACGGGCTTGCGTACGAAGACCTGGTGCTGGGCCGGTTGATGGCGACGGAGGACGCGAAAGAGGGCCCGAGGGCGTTCGCTGAGAAGCGGAAGCCCGAGTACAAGGGCCGCTGAGGATTTCCAGCGTGCGTTTCGCCTGGGTGGCAATGGTCCTCGCCGCTGGCGCCTCCTGGCTGGCGGCGTGTTCGAGCGATGAGCCGGCTGCTGTGCCGAACGTCGTCTCGGCGCGCGCCACGCGTGACGTGCAGGACGGCGAAGCAAAGCTCAGCTCGACAGTAGAGGTGCGGTTTGACCGCACGGTGGTGCTGGCGCCGTTGAAGGTGCCCCTGTCATCGATCTTTGAGTTCGAAGTGACCGGCCTGGGCGGCGGAGCGGCACGCCGGGTACTCGTTTCGAGGGCCGAGGTAAGCGATTCGAACAGCCGCGCGATCCTGTTGAAAGTTGATCAAGTGGTGCCGGACGGGGCGAAGCTGAAGATTGCCGAGAAGGCCTTCAGCGCAGGTGCAAGCGGCGAGACGCTCGTTACGGTGGAGGGCGATCTCAGTCCCGCGCTGGCTCTCCTGGCGACCACCGCCCTCAGCCTCGGCCGGCCGCAGCTCCTGGATAGCGGCGTCGCCAGAGAGATCAAAGACTCCGACCGAGACCCTGAGGCGATGCGGTCTGCGCTTTCAGAGATGCTGGTTAAACGAGGCGCCGATGAGGGGACAAAGAAGGCAGCGCTGGCAAGGTATGACAGTATTTCCGTGTCAACGGTGCCTGCGCCGAAGCTGCGGGCCGCGCTGGCCGGACTGACCGGGACGTTCGCGGAGCCAGCGATTGACGCCCTGCTGACGGCGAACAACTGCAGTGGGAAGCCGGTGGCGCAGGTGTTGTTCCAACCACCGCCAGATGCACCGAAGCTGATCGCACGGGTGACGTTCGCGAAGAACGGCCAGCGGATCATCTCGCTCAATTTGTTCACTGAGGGGGAACGGATAGAGCACCTGATGCCGATCCTGGCGCATGAGGCGATCCACTGCGACAACGAAGACAGCCGGGCCGAGGAGGTGGCGGCTACAGCGTTCGACGCGTTTCTCTACCTGCAGCTCGCGGCGGCAATCCCCGAGATCGTGAACGCCGGTACGCCGCTTTCGCGGGAGTTGAACATCGACGCGATCGCGCTCATCAACAGCGGGCGGCGCCTGCCGGAATCGGTAGGCATCCTGCAGAGCCCGGGGGTGGCACGGGTACTGCCAGATACGTCCGTGCAGTATTCGTCGTTTGCGGAGTTGGTGGCGGCGGCGTACCCGGGGATTGATCAGCCCCAATCCGCTTCCGAGCCGTTGGCTGAGCTTTACGTGGGGCGGCTCTCCGTTCTAAGCGGGATGCAATCCGGGCAGCCGTTCAACATTCGCTACCTGGACGAACTGCTCGGTCGCACGCTGAACCCCGAGACCCTGGGCAAGGCGATCGAAGCGTTCGGCCTGCGATTGCGCTGAAACCGTCAGACGACGGCGGCGTTCGCGAGGGTCCGTTCAACCAGGGCGAGGAAGTGGTCAGCGGCGAAGGGTTTCTGAACGAACGTGGTGTTTGGAGTGCGGGCGGCAAATTCAGCCGGTCCTTCGGCGCTGTAGCCGCTGATCAAGATGACGGGGAGCGCCGGCCAACGCTCGGCGATGGTTCGGCGCAACTCAATCCCTGACTCGCCCGGCATGACGATGTCACTGATCACCAGGTCTGGCCGCTGGGCGTTGAGTTCTTCGCGAGCCTTTTCGGCGTTTGCGGCTTGACGAACCGAGTAGCCCTGCGTACGAAGGAGGCGGGCAAGCATTACGCGAACCGGGTCATCGTCATCGACGACCAGGATCGCGCCCGCGCCCGCTGGCCCGGCGCGGTTCGTCTCAGGTGCAAGTGACAATCGACTACTTGCTGGCAACGTGGTGCATCCTCCGTCTAGCTCGGCAGCCGGGACCGCTTCAGCCCCTACATTGTCGCTGCCCGGCATGATGCAGGGCATCGGGACAAACCCCTATAGGGAGACGTCTGTCACACATCTTTCGATTCGCCCGGGAGTGTGCTCAGGCTTGCTGCCATGCACCGAACTTTGCTCGACCCCCCGTTCTCACTTAGGATCGGGTCAGCCTCCGGGAGGGGTGCAAGATGCGGTTTCTCGGTACGGTTGTCTCCGCGGCAATCCTCATCGTCCTCGTGTACCTCTTCGTTGGCTGGATGGTTGACGGATACTTCGGGGGGAATATCGTTCCCAACCGGTTGGTTCCTGATGCCTGGGCCGCCCCCAACAGTTGGGCCCAATGGCGCGATATCCTCATCGTCTTCACGTTCGTGTTCTGGATGATCGCAGGCGTCGTAATGATCGCCGTTGCGGTGGCCCTCTTCGCGCTGGTGCTGGTGGCACGCCGGACGATGAAAGAGAACGTGGTCCCAGCAATTGATTCGCTGAAGACGTCGCTCGATAACATTCGCGGGACCGCGGAGTTCGCGGGCGAAACAGTTGCCTCGCCGATTATTCGCACCTACGCGGTGGTCAAGGGTGTCCGCACCGGGTTGAGTGCGGTTACAAACCTTCCCGCCTTCATCCGCAAACGCAAGAAGCGTCGAAAGTGAACAACGACTCGCCCGAGGAGCCAGGCGACCGCGGCGGCGAGCACGAGAACCCCGTGCTGGGATGGGCGCGAGCGGTTGTGTTCGGCATCCGCGATACCGCCGAACACATGCTTGAAGAGGGCCGGCGCGGCGCGCACGAGGCACGAGAAGCCGGGTGGGAGCGGTTTGACGACAAGACACGAAACCGTCGTAAGCACCATTAGCGGGCGAGCCTAGAGAAGACCGGCTTGGTACGATAGCCGCTGTCCGTGCCGCGGAGAGGTGCTGGAGTGGTCGATCAGGTACGCCTGGAAAGCGTATGTAGT
>JBDTVB010000227.1:0-4392 GCA_040007415.1 Anaerolineaceae bacterium | reverse complement strand
GTCATGGGAAGGGTTGGAGGGAACCGTGTTGAGGAGGTAGCGAAAGAGTGCGAAGGCGACGAACGGGATCGTCACCGCCATCCGGCCGTCGTCGGGGACATTTCGCGATTCGATCGTGTAGAGCGCATAGCTGACGAGCGCGGTGGCGGCGCTGATGGTCAGCAGCTGGCTCAGCAGCTCTCCCGGGTAGCCCGCGAGCGACGGCCGGTGCAACATCGCGTCGGAACCTAGTTGGCGATATTCCGCCCAGCGCTTGCTCACCGCAAAGAAGAGCGCCGCAAAGCTTGAACAGACGTACAGCCACGGGCTGATCTGCACGTCGATTGCCGCGGCCCCGCCAACTGCACGGGCGACCACTCCAGTGCAGAGAATGATGATGTCCAGCACCGGCACCGATTTCAGGCCCGAGGAGTAGGCGATCATCACCACGGCGTAGCCGGTTAACACCGCGCCTGCCGTCACATCCAGCCAGAACGCGAGTGGCGTCGCCACGGCCGCCAGGAGAATCGATGAAATGGCAGCGACGCGCGGAGAGATCTGTCCAGACGCTATCGGTCGTCGGCGTTTGCGCGGGTGCAGACGGTCCAGGTCGCGGTCGAGGATGTCATTCAACAGGTAGATCGAACTGGAAACCAGGCACCAAAGACCGAAGAGCGCGCCGGTGCGCCAGAGCAGGGGCCACCAACTGCCCGCATCATCTATGTGCCAGGCTTCGCCCGCCGAAAAGACGAGGGCCGCAAACACGATCCCGTTCTTCGGCCACTGGTACGGCCGCATCGCAAGGAAGAGCGAGAGCGCGGGATTGCGGCTGCTGATGGCGTCCGATTCCGTCATTCGGGCGCCCGGGTCACTGCGGCCCACTGCCCGTTCACGGCCTCTACGAGGGATTCGGTGCTTGCTGGGAAGACGGCGTTGCCCGCACCTCCCGCTGCCCAGATGTTCTCAAACCGCCTCAGGCTGTCATCGACCACGATGTCGCTCGGCTTGAGCTGCCCCACCGGCGAGACTCCACCGATGGGGAACCCGGTGTGGGCGAGCACTTCGTCCGGGGAGCCCATCTTCAGCTTCTTGCGGCCAATCCCCACCAACTGGGCCAGCAGAGCGGTATCCACCTGGCGGTCGCCCGCCACGAGGACCACGGTTGGCCGCCCGTCAGCCAGGAAAAACAGGGTCTTCACGATCTGGCCAAGTTCGCACCGGCAGGCGTTCGCCGCAGCTTGCGCGGTGCTGGTGTTGCCAGCCATTTCAGAGACCTCGCCCGGGAGGCCAAGATCGCGGAGGGCTGCACGGACACGATCCTGGGGTGACACCGCGATAGCGTACAGGGAGGGCGGCGTAAGGCCTAAGCCGCCCCTATGAAGCCCAGACCAACACCTGATACCGTTCGCTGGTGACCAGGATGCGCGCCGACCTGCTGATGGTGGAGAAAGGGCTGGCCGAGAGCCGCGAAGCTGCCCAACGGCTGATCATGGCCGGCCGGGCGCGAGTTGGCACGGTCACCCTTGTGAAGGCCGCGACCATGCTGCCCGCAGAAGCATCAATCGTGGTCACAGAACAGGAGCGCTTCGTCAGCCGTGGCGGCCTCAAACTCGATGCCGCGTTGGACGCCTTCCACCTCAATGTGCGCGGTCTAGCTTGCATGGATCTTGGCGCATCGACTGGAGGGTTCACGGATTGCCTGCTCCAACGTGGCGCTGCGACCGTACTTGCTGTGGATGTCGGCCGTGCGCAGTTGCACTCCAAGCTGCGGGATGACCCGCGCGTGACGCTCTTGGAGGGTACGAACGCGCGCGATCTGCCCGAGGTGGGGCCAATCGCGTTCTTCGTCGCGGACCTCTCGTTCATTTCGCTGCGGAAGGTGCTCCCGGCGGTTGCAGGGCGGCTAACCGCCGCCACGCCCGGCGTCGTCCTCCTCAAGCCGCAGTTCGAAGCTGGGCCGGCAGCTGTGCCGCGCGGCGGCGTGATCAAGGACGCCCGCATTCACCAGCGCGTTTGTGATGAGTTTGCCGCCTGGGCAACGGGCGAGGGGTGGGCGATCTGTGGCATCATTGCCTCGCCAATTCGCGGCGGCGATGGCAACGTGGAGTTCCTAGTGCATCTAACAACGCCAGCCAGCCGGAAAACATGCTGAAGCGCGCGGTAATCGTCCACCATCCCTCCAGCGAGGGAGCAGTGGTGTTTGCGAATCAGCTCTCGTTGGAGCTTGTCCGCCAGGGCGTTGAGGCAGTGGTTGCTGATGCGTGGGGCGACGTGAGCGCCTGCCACATCGAGAGTGCGGGGGTCGTGATCTGCATCGGCGGAGACGGGACTGTCCTGCGCGCTGCGCGAATAACCATTCCTCACCGTGTGCCAATCCTCGGCGTGAACATGGGCCGCCTGGGTTTCCTGACTGATATGAGCCCGCGCGATTGCTTCAACCATGTCGAGCGCATCGTTGCGGAAGACTGGCGGCTTGAGGAGCGGATGATGGTCCGCGGCGAGATCGCGGATGGCCACCAGGTGCCCGTCGTCGTCTATCACGGGCTCAACGACATCGTCATCAGCCGGCGTTCGCCCGGGCGCCCAATCTACGTTGACGTCAGAGTCGACCGCGCGCGCCTCGCGCTCTACCGCTGCGATGGGATCATCGTTGCCACTCCGACCGGTAGCACGGGCTATTCGCTGGCTGCGGGCGGACCGATCATGGCGCCGAGCGAGCACCACCTGGTGATGACCCCGGTATCGGCCCACCTGGCCATGGGGCGGTCTTTGGTGCTCCAGCCGGAGTCCGTTGTTGATATCGAAGTGACTTCGGAACACGGTGCCATCGTGAGCGTGGATGGGCAGGAAGACGTGCCCGTCAGCACCGGCGTTCGTGTCAGAGTGCGAGCGAGCGAGCATACGACGCGCTTCGTTCGATTCCGGGAGCCATCATCGTTCTATTCGGACCTGGCAGAAAAGCTCGAGTTTCAGATGTCCAGCACCATGAACCAGCAGCGTGCTTGAACGGCTCCACATAACCGACTTCGCGGTCGCCCGTTCGGTCGTCATCGAGCCGGGGCCGGGCCTCAACGTGTTCACCGGTGAGACGGGAGCCGGCAAGTCGCTAGTGGTGGACGCCCTCGTCTTCCTGTTCGGAGGGCGGCGCGGACGCGAGGTGATCGCCACGGGCGCCGAGCGCGCCACCGTGTCCGCCACGCTGCGCTTCGGTGGACAGACGCGGACGGTGGAACGCACAATCGCGAACAGCGGTCGCGGCTCGGCACGCATCGATGGCGAAACCGCGACCGTCGACCAATTACGCGCACTCGCCGACGGCTTGATCGACATCCACGGGCAGTCCGAGCAACTGGCCATCCTCCGGCCAGCGGTGCAGCTGAGCGTACTCGATACGTTCGCCGGGTTGAATGCTGACCGCGAGGCCGTTGGCCAGCTCGTGCGCGCACTACGCGACACCCGTCGCGAAATTCGCACGCTCGCGACCGATGCCCGCGAACGTGAGCGGCTCGTTGACCAGCTCCGATTCGAGACAGAAGAGATCGCCTCCGCAGGGCTGGAGGCGGGCGAGGACGAAACGCTGCGCGTTGAGCAGGCTCGGCTCGGCGGAGCGCGACGCCTGATCGACGACGCGGCGCGAGCCCTGGAAGCGTTGGACGGCGCTGCCTGGGGCGAGGCAGTGGCTGCCGTGCGCGAGATCGGTTCGCGAGACCCCTCTGCTGCCAACCTGCTTGCTCTTGCCGAGACCGTTGAGGCGACCATTGATGACCTTGCGCGTGACCTCCGGCGCTATCGCGAGGTTATCGAAGAAGATCCCGAGCGCCTCGCCACGGTCCAGGAACGGCTGGACAGGATCGCACGGCTTTGTAGGAAGTACGGAGACACCCTTCCCGAGGTGATAGCCTACGGCGACGCGAGCGCCGAACGGTTGGCCGTCTTGACCAGTGCCGAGTTCTCGATGGAAGCCTTGACGGCGAAGGAGGCGGCGCTGTTGGCTCAGCTGGCACACGCTGCCTCGGAGCTTTCGCGTGCACGAAGGGCGCGCGCCGGGGATCTGGTTCTCGCAATTGCCGCCGAACTTGAGCACCTCGCAATGGGTGACGCCACCCTCTCCGTAGGCTTCGCCTGCGAGGACGACGCCGACGGGCTGCTCGCCTCCGTCCCGGACTATGAGATCGTCCTCACCACCAGCCCGCTCGCCGGTGAAGGCGAACAGCATCCTCGCGCCTTCACCGAGACGGGCATCGACCGCGTCGAGTTTCTCGCATCCTTCAATCCCGGAGAAACACCCCGGCCACTCTCGGCCGTGGCGAGCGGAGGAGAAACTTCCCGCTTCTTGCTGGCGCTGACCACCGTCCTGGGGAACGCCAGCGAAGCGCGCCTCGAAGTATTGGACGAGGTTGATGAGGGGGTGGG
>JBDTVB010000226.1:0-4401 GCA_040007415.1 Anaerolineaceae bacterium | reverse complement strand
GCGAGGAGTTCCACAGCTTGCTCGGACAGGCGATCGGCTTCGCCGGGGGGGACGCCTCGCGCGTGATCGTGCTCAGCATCCCGGACTGGGGTGTGACGCCGTTTGGGGACGGGCGTGACCGAGCCCTGATAGGCCGGGAGATTGACGCTTTCAACGACATCAACCGGGAAGAGGCCGTCCAGGCCGGCGCCTACTACGTGGACACCGTTGCCGTGTCACGCGAGGCAGGCACCAATCCCGCGCTCACGGTGGCGGACGGCCTCCATCCGTCCGGTGTGCTTTACGGACGCTGGGCACGCCTCGCAGTGCCGGCGGCAAGGGCCGCGCTTATCCCTTAGCTACTTAACAGCTATTCAACGATGTCCGAGGAATGCCCGGTGGCTGCGAGAAAGACGAACTCGAGCGCGACGCCCTCCTGGGCAGCGTGAATGTGGGCCTCGCCTTCCGGAATCCAGACAACCATTCCGGGAACCAGGTGATGCGTCTCCTCCGGTGTGCTCACCGTGCCCGCACCGCCGGTAACGATGATGTACTGGTCCGAATTGTGCGTGTGCAGTACCGAAACCGTCCCGGGCTCGTAGCGGCCCCGGGAAAGGTGGTTCTTGCCGAGCACGCGGTCAAAGAGCGGCTGAAGGGTTGCTTTCCCGATCAGAAACGGCCGGGCACGCGGCAGTGGCGGCGCGAGTGCGGAGGTGTAGGTGAACCTGGCGTGCTCCAACCTCTCTTCGATGTCGCCCCGCCCCAGCGCAACGCACCGTTCGGGCTCGTTTTCAATGGCAATCTCTTCGCGTGTCATTTCTGCCCCTCAGCCCCGGTTGGCGGTGCTTATGCTCCGACCATCCACAGGATGCGAAATTATGCGCCGAAGACGGTCTTCCTGTCCGCCCCGATGTTCTCTCGCTACGAAAGACCCGGAGCTATTCGGCTGGGTAAACGATTCATCATCGACGAACCTTCGCCGATCGCCTACTGTGGATTTGGAGTAGACGAATGGCCGATAAGTTCGAACGTGAGATCGAAGAGATCCTCGCCAAGCTGGACACCGACGCCCCGGAGGCTGCGAGCCCAACCGGTCGCGAGCCGATCTCCATCTCGGCGGCGCGGCGCAGGCCGAAGCCGAAGGCTCCAAAACCCGCCCGAGCCTCAGCACAGGGGGCAACACTCCTCGACAAGCTGAGCCCGGCGAACTTGCTGTTCGCAGGCGCTGGTATCGTCGTTGGCGGGCTGATCCTTTCGAATTTCTATGGGCCGCTGATCTGGGCCTCGTTCGCCGGGGTTATCCTGTTTCTCGGCGCCTTCCTGGTATCGTTCCGTAAGTCGTCACGCGGCAGTACGGGCGGAACCGCACAGACTGGCCACTACTGGCGCGGACAGCCGATCTCCTACGAGCGAACACCACCTTCGCCGGTGGGCCGCCTGCGGAGATTCTTCGGACGTAAGTAGCGCACACAGAGCGGACGGTGACTTACGATCGCTGTACCGCGGTGTCCCTACCCTCCAATCTGTGACGCTTCGAATCCTTGCCGCGCCGGTTCTTCTTGGATTGGCGCTGGTCGCCTGCTCGGAGCGGACCAGCGAGCCTGATTCCTCCTTTGAAAGCAACGCCATCGCAACAGGATCGGCCGCGCTCCCTGGCACGGCTACCCCGACGCCGGGAAGAACGTCTGACGCTACGCCGCCGAGTGGGGCCATTGGGCCAGCCACTCACGAAGGCGACCGCGCCTACGCCCACATTCAGAAGTTGGCGACCGAGATCGGCCCGCGGGTGGCGGGGAGCGAAGGGGAACGCAGAGCTGCCGATTACATCGCTTCGCAATTCGCCTCCTCCGGCTACAGCGTGGAGAAGCAACCGTTTAGCTACACCGGCGACCGGTTTCGGGCTGCCACCCTGAAGGTCGCTGGGAAGCCGTTCGAAGCGATCACGATGGACGGAAGCGCAGGCGGGAGCGTCTCCGGCACGGCAGTGTTCATCGGTCTGGGGGACTCAGCGGGGCTTGCTGGCAAGAACGTGAGCGGGAAGATCGCCGTCGCCGACCGCGGCACGTTGACATTCGCCGAGAAGTACGAGGCAGCGCGCCTTGCAGGGGCGATTGGGCTCGTGATCATCAACACCAGCGGCGGTCAGCTGAACGGTCGCACACAGCAGGGAGCGACGTTCCCAGTGCTCGGAGCGGCGGGCGAGGACGGCGCCGCGATCCGCGCCGCAGCCCTCAATGGAGAATCCTTCGAATTGGTGAGCAGTGGCAACCAGTCGAGCAGCGCGGTGAACGTACTCGCCCGTCCTGCTCCCGGAGCGGCCTGTGATGTGCTGGTTGGCGGCCATTACGACACCGTCCCGGACGCGCCAGGCGCGAATGACAACGCGAGCGGGACCGCGAACGTCATTGAACTTGCCCGCGCGATGGCCGCCGATGGCCTGGACGTGGGCGTCTGCTTCGCCGCCTTCAGCGCGGAAGAGTCTGGCCTATTTGGAAGCGATGCGATGCTCAAACGGCTGAGCGCGGAGGGACACTCACCGAAGGCGATGATGAACCTCGACGTCACGGGCATTGGCAGCGGGGTTGACCTGGTGGGGGACCGCAACACCGTCACCGCAGCCCTGGAAACAGCCGCGAGACTGAAGATCAGTGCGCGCCGTTCGGAGTTGCCAGCCAACTCAGGCAGCGATCACATCACCTTCCAGCAGGCGGGCATCCCGTCGATCTGGTTCTTTTCGGGGGAGTTCAACAGCATCCACTCGCCACTTGATATCAGCACCGATATAGACGTGCAGGAACTTGACCGGGTGGGAGACCTTGCCTACGCGGTCCTTACCTCGCTTTTGCGGCAAGTTGCCCGGGGGTAGGCGCGCACCTAGCATGACGTCGATGCCGATCTCGCGCCTTTCATTGCTCCTCGTCGGCCTGGCCAGCCTCTTTGCGGCGGTCGCCTGTGGTGGCGGCTCGGACGATAGCACCACCGGGAAGGGCCACCGCATCACGGATCCCGCAAAAGTACCGAGTTCCACTCCGATCCAGAATCCGACCCTCTACCAGATCACGGGAGACCAGGTGATCCTCTCGGGTGGGCAGAGCGCGAAGATCACTCCTACGGGCTCGACTCCGGCGGCGACACAGAACTACACCGTGAAATCCGGAGACGTCTGCGGCGCGATCGCCACCCAGTTCGGGATCACCGTGGACGAGTTGCAGAAAGCAAACCGATCGATGGATTGCAGTGCGCTGCACATCGGCGACCAGCTGAAGATCCCCGCGAAGGCGGCGGCGCCGACCGTCGCTGGCGGTGCCACCGGCGGCCTCACCAGCAATCCAACGACCAGGGCGAGCGGTCGGACGTACACGGTGAAGTCAGGCGACACCTGCGCCGATATCGCGAGCAACCAGGGTGTCAAAACCGCTGATCTGATCGCGAAGAACGGCCTGGACGCAGGCTGCCTGAACCTGAAAATTGGGCAGGTTCTGCAGATTCCTTGACCGAACTGGTTAGCTTGGGCTGACCGGTTGCCGTTCGGCAATCTCGGCCAGGCGCTCCATGGGCACACCGATGGCCCTCGCCGCATCATCGATGCGGAAGCTGAAGTACTCCCTCGTCACGCCCACCGACTGCAGGCGCTCCAGCGCACCTGGTCGCGTCCGTACGAGTTCATAAACTGATGCGGTGCCGGGAAACTTTACGGTTGTAGTCATTCGAATCACCCCGCGAAAGCTTCGCGCCGTCCGATGTCGGGCTGGTCACAGCCGCATGAACAGCGTGTTAAAGAACCTTTGGGAGGTTAAACCCTGAGACCAATACGGTCAGCCTCAGCAACCAAAGCTTCACGCTATTTTAGGCGACGCTTACCTTGCCGTGACCGCTCCGCTAGGGCCAGTGACCCTCGGAGACCGCTGACCGTACCTCGTCGGTGTGTTCGCCCAGCCTAGGGGCGGGACGGCGCAGCTCCCATGGAGTGGCGCTGAACTGGTAGGGCGCGCCCGGCATGAGTGCTGGCTCTTCGATGCCCTCTCCGGTCACTGCGACGAAGAATCCGCGGTCCGTCCAGTGAGGGTCGGCCAGGTTCTCCTCGGGGGAGCGCACGGCGCCCCAGGGTTGGCGGCGCTCCTGGCCGCCGCGGTAAATCGTCTCGGAGTCGTGTGCCGCGATGAAGCGGCCCATCTCGGCCATGATCTCTGCGGCCTCCGGCGCGCCGCGAGCCTGCTGGCGGGCCTTCGGGTCATCGAAGCGGGGCTCGTCGAAGTTCGCGCCGAAGCCTTCGGATTGCAGCCATGTCTTGATCTTTTTCCAACTTGCGTTGTCTCGCCCCACTCCGTAGATGATGATGCCACGACCGTCGCCGGCCTGGTGCAACCACTCATCTGTGCGCTGGGCTGCGGCATGGCGGCCCGTCTGGCGAATGACGTCCTG
>JBDTVB010000225.1:0-4401 GCA_040007415.1 Anaerolineaceae bacterium | reverse complement strand
ATCCTACGCGCCCTCTTCCTCTCTCGCAGTGGCACGACGGCCTCGCGCCCGGAATCTCAGAGACTAACACCCCTGGCAAGAGGCGGCCTGCTTTCCTGCCTCGAATATCCTGCACATAGAAGTTGGACTTTGGACAACGGCATGCGAGCCGCAGCGCGTAGCAGCGGCGTGATGTAGGGATTTGTGAGCGGGAAGTGGGCTCATGCGGCGGGTGCTCGGGCTCGCGGGGCGTGGGATTGACCCTTGTAGACGACCTTATGCCGGGTCCGGCGGCCTGGCGCGACGCCCAGGGTGCGGCCTTTCGACTTTCCCCGGGGTTTGGGCTCGCAGGCCGGTGTGCCCGTCACTGCCAAAATCCTTGCCAGGTCGCGCTGCACCATCGTGGGGCTGGCTGGGCCAGAGGTCTTCTTGGCACGCTCCCACGGCCGCGGAAGATGCTGCGCGATCGTGCGGGCAACGAAGAGCAGGACGTAGGCCAGGCGCACCAACACGACGTAGTTCTCCTCGTGCTGCGTCTCAGGCGTCTGGAAGGCGTCCAGCAGCAGCCGTTGGCGGAGGAAACGATGGCTGTGCTCCTGGTCGAACCGCTGCCGATAGGCATCATGCGCCTGTTCCGGGGTGACTTCAGACCGCCGAACACCGACTACGCCCAGCCACAACGGACGGCGGAAGAGGGCCTTGCCCGCCTCGTCGAGGCATTCGACGCGCAGCAGCTTGCAGGGGTGAGAGTGCATCGGGAAGCCCTTCGCGCCCTTCATGCGCATGTTGGGCCAGGCACGCACCTCGACCGTGTAGTCCCGGCCGCCGGATGTCCGACGCGGGAAGGTGCTCACCGTCTGCGGCTCGGTCCACGTCGTCTTGTCGCCCAGGTCAAAGCGCTCACCGTACCACGGTGGCCGGCCTTTACGGCCGGGGACAGGCTGCGGCGGTTGGTAGACCACCCGGTTCGAGCGCAGGCGGACGATGGTGACCAACTCCGGCTCCTTGGCCGCGTCGGCCAGGAATGGTGCGTTGCCATAGCCGCTGTCGACGACGCACGCGACCAGCTGGCCCGCCCACGGCGCGTCCTTCTCTTCCATCACGTCCCAAAGCTGCTCGACCGCGACATCGGCGGCGGTGCGCTCGGAGGGAATGCGCCGGCTGGAGAGCGCCGGTGCCCACGGCGGATCCCCCGTCTGTCGCTCGGGCAGAACCACCAGCAACGAGTAGGCGTGGCCGACCGCGACCGGCCGGCCAGACGAGGGCGCATCGGCCTTGTGCACGTAGCTGCGGTCGGTCAGCGTCGCCGCATGCGGGCGCGCCAACGACAGGGCGTCGATCGCCATCAGCCAAAACGGCCGCTCTTTGGGCCCGGGCAACTCCGGTGCCACGGCCCGCAGCAAACCCTCCTCAAGTCGACGCCGCGACAGATCGAAGTCCCCTCTCTCGCCCGTGTCCTCAAGCAGGGAGTCGATCGCGTCATGGACGCTGGCATGCCGTCGCCGAAACAGCGGAGACAAGCTCAACTCCACAACCGACCGGCTCGCGGTGTTCCCCGCCAGCGCGTCGATCAAGTCCATCGTCGCATCTGCACGGTGGGGCAGGCTTTGGTACAATCGGGTTCGGAACTGCTTGACCTGGGTGAGGTTGGTATCCATATCCCAAGGTTGGAGCAGTTCCGCCCTTTTAGCACTACAGTTGTTATCCGCTACAATAGCCGTCCGATATTACGGCGAGGACGGTGACAGTGGACGAGATCGCACAGTGGCAGGCGGAGTTGGATCGGTTGGTAACGCGGAGGGGCAGTTTGTTCGGCATCCGAGTGAGTCTGGCGAGGATGGGTCTTTACGTTCGGGGTCTCCCTGCGGCCGGCTGAACGGAAGAACGGTTAGCAGTTGGCAGAGGAGGCCGGGGAGGCGACGCCGTATGCCATGCAGCAGCTCCTGTTCCGGGGCGGGGGGTCGGCGGACGACGCGAGCCGAGAGATGTGGCGGCAGTCTAGCAGTATTATGCGACACTGCTCAGCCACTTCGCCTCTTCTGGCCGGCTGCCTCGATCTGGCCTACCATCTACAGGCTACAAGCAGTCCCACTGGAGTGAATGCGTGTCGAGCTGGAAAATTCGGTTATTCGGAGGCCTGGCCATTGAGCGGGACGGAGAGATTGTCCTGCGGCTGAGAACCCGCAAGGACGATCTGTTGCTGGCCTATCTGGCACTATCCGCGTCGACCACCCATGTACGCAAGACGGTGGCCGCCGACCTGTGGCCGAGTTCAGAGAGCGCGAAGGCGCGCAAGATCCTTTCCTTTAACCAGTTCTCGCTGAAGAAGAGATTGGCTGAGATCGGGCTCGACGAGGTGTTGGTCGAGACGCGGACGACGCTGCGGCTGGCACCAGGGATCGCGACGGACGTTCAGGAGTTCGTCGAGCTGGTGCAGAAGGCCACGGCCCTGCCTGCAACAGAGGCGGATGAGCGGTCACGTCTCTTCGGGCAGGCCGTCGCCCTGTATGGTGACGGACTCCTACCATCCTATTCCCCCCCCTGGCTCGATACGCATCGGGCTCGCCTTGAGCGCATGTATCAACAGGCGGTGACCGAGCGTGACCCAGCGCGCGCCATCGCGATGCCGGCCTATCACGGCGAGCACACATCGCTTGCTGGCGGAGGGGACATCAGGGCGAGGGGCGTAACTGTCAGGCCTCTTGGCGCCGAGGAAGCGGAGATTGCCTCGCCTACATGGGGCCGCCCGGATGGGGGCGATGAGCTACGGCGGCTGGCGGAGCAGATCGCAGAGTGGGAGGAGATTCTTGCCTCCCCAGACCGATGGAGCGCGATCGAGGAGGTGGACGGCCTCTACGAGACGCGCTTGCGCGAGCTTCTGTCGCGGCCGCCTCGGCGGTGGACGATCGAGCCGATCGTATCGATCGCCGCCAGCTTGTGGCGATACTGGTATCTGAAGGCCCAGTACGCCGAGGGCGCCACGACCATCGATCGCCTCATGGCGTCCGGGCTGCCGATTACACTTGCCACGCGGGCCAAAGCGCTGCACGCGTCAGGGACACTGGCCTACTTTAACGGGGATCCCGAGCGGGCCGTGCTAAGGCTCCGCGAGGCTATGCCGCTCTGGCACTCCCTCGGAGATAATGAGGGATTGCTGCGCACGTTGGTCAACTTTGGCATGGCGCAGTACGGGCTACAGGAGCATGAACAGGCGCTTGCCCTCTACGAGCAAGCAATCGCTATTGCCGAGCGGCAAGGCAATAACATCTTCCTGTCCACGGCCCTCTTCAATGCATCGCTGTCCGCGCTGCATCTGGAGAACACGGCGATGGCTCGCGAGCTCCTCGGCCGCCGACTGGCTCTCGGGTCATCTGTCCTGGATATCTCAGATCGTGCCGCTACGCACATCCAGATGGCGGCCGCTGCGCTCGTGGATGACGATGATCGCGAGGCTCGCCGACAGGCCGAAACCGCTTGGGATCTTCTCCGTGAAGGGGAAGATCTGCGAGGAAGATCAGTGGTACTGAGTCTTCTTGGCCGATGTGCCCAGCGGGCTGGTGAGCTGGATCAGGCGATGGGGATGTACCAACAGGCGCTCGATGAGGCGAAACTCTCAGGAGACGTCGGCCTGCGGGCTGAGGCGCTGGGCTATCTGGCGGTCGCCCACGCAGCGCGTGGTGAGAAAGTCGAGGCCGATCGCAAGGCTGAGCGGACGCGACAGCTATATAGGATCGCCGGCACTGCTGAACAGCAACGTCGGTTCGAAAGAGACTTGGCACAGACGAGGCGGGGATCCTGACGACCCCCGCCTCGATCAGGAACAGGTGGCCGCTCGCCGGCTACTCGAACGCCAAGCTCAGCCCCTGGGCTCCAGTTCCAACCCCAATGAGGCTTGACGGGTTGATCGTCCCTGTTGCCGGCGACTTGCCGGACAGCGGACCAGTGAGCGAAGCCACGACGTAGTACCAGTTCTGGCTCAGACTTCCGAAGCTGTATTCGCCATTGGAGTTGGTCGTCAGCTGCGTCACGTAGACGGCCGTTGTCCCTTGGCAGCGGTACAGATTGACGGTCGCCCCGCTGACACCCGTGTTCGTTGTGGCGTCGAGGATGGAGCCACTGATGAGCGGAATCGGAGGCAGGGATGGCGGATGGGGATCGCCGGTGACGGAATCACAGGGGCTCGTCGCAAGGACGGCTGGCCCAGTGACTGGGGCGAGCGAGGCAAGAGCGGCAAGGATCAGGAAGATGGACGTACGACGTACAAGAGCGGACATAGGACGACTCCTTCAATGTTGGTGACTGGGGCGTCACGCACTGAAGGATCCGAGATTCGGGATAATGACTAGCTGAAATTTAAGGACTATGATCTGATCGTATGTCGCTTCTATCCCCATTCATCGAAGCTGAGCATCATCGGGAGGC
>JBDTVB010000224.1:0-4402 GCA_040007415.1 Anaerolineaceae bacterium | reverse complement strand
GATACCCTCGTGCATACTCCCGCGGTACGTCGCCGGCGGGCGCCCAAGAAAGCCTTTCGGCCGCGCGGGGTTCAGTGCGTTGATCTGGCGGTAGAGCAACGCTAAGCCCGGGTTCGCCGCTTCGAACGGTTTGGCCAACGCGTGCTCGCGCAATCCACCCTCTCCGCGCTCCTCTTTGAGTTCGTCCTGCAACTCCCGCACGCGGTCGTTGGTGCAACCCGCAGTGGTCCCGCAGAGCACTAACGATTTCACGCGAGTGGGCGCCAGCCGCGTCAATCCGGCCACCGCCCGGCCACCCATCGATTGTGCGACAACATGCGCCCGCTCGATGCCCAGGTGATCCATCAACGCGACCAGGTCGGTCCCCAGGGAGAAGCGGCCCACTGCCATCTCACCGCGCGAAAGCCCCCATCCGCGCGCGTCGTAAACCGTGCAACGGTAGCTTCCTGAGAACGCGCTCAGCTGCTGCCACCACGAAAGATGGTTTCCGCCCGCTCCGTGGAGAAGAATGAGGTCTTCGCCCGAACCGTGTTGCTCGTAGAAAATCCGGGCGGCGTTTACGTTCGCGTACGGCATAGTGCGAGTCTACCCGCCTCATCAGCGGTCGTCAGCTAGATCGCGCGCATCCGGTTGTTCCGTGGATTGGTTTCAACCTCAGCCAATCCCAGGACCGCCATCACCGGCGGAACGTACATGCCAAAGCGCCCCCGAAACCCCTTCTTCAACCCGTACCATCCGCCGATCGGGTTCTCCACCGACCGCGCCCATGCTTCAACCGTCCCGTCTGCCGCCGGTTTCTGTTCGTCGGCGCTTCCCAGCAACAGCCAATCGCCGTGCGCTTTGAGCATCGCGTATAGGTCATCCAGGCAGCGCAGTTGGTAGCTCAGCACGGTCTTTCCCACTGTGCAGACCAGCGCCGGCGGCTCCGCGGTCTCGTCTCGGTAGACCTCGTACGCCGACCCACCACTCGGGGTTGTGAGTCGCCAGGGTGATTGCCGGGTACCTTCGCCGGTTGCCGTCATCTGGTGTTCTCCTATTGCTGGTCTGCTACCAATGCTACGCAACCGCGCCCTTCCCGGGATCCTGCGCGTCCGGACTGTGGAGCCCCGGCCAGACCGGCGATTTCGGTGTGAACTGCCTCTCGCCGCGCCTGCGGCTGCTGGTCAGCCCGTGGGGAGCTGCGCCGCGGCTCCCGCAGGGTTGGCGGTCGCACGTTCGAGCGTCCAGAAGCTGAGCGTAAGGGCGCAAACCACAACGCCCATCGCCCAGATCGTCACTCGCTCTCCCACGGCATCAGCGAGGAACCCAACGGGTAGGGCGATGATGCTTGAGGCCGCGAAGGCGAGGAACGTGAGCGAGACCACCCGGCCGAAGTAGGTGGGCTCCGTGATGTGCGAAACAATTGCGCCGTTGAGCGTCTGGAAGCCACCAGCCCCGAACCCAACAACGAACATTGCCGCTGTGAGCGCGAGGAAACTGGGCGCCAACCCCACCACCACCAGCGAAACCCCAAAGACCAGGCACATCGAGCTGTAGATAGTGCGGGCGTGCGCCGAATCGGCCCGCGAGGCCACCCCCAGGCTCGCTATCAGGCCACCTACGGCGTTGATCCCCAGCAGCACCGTGATGCTCCCCGCCTGGCGGTGTAACTGGTTCTCGACTAGCCCCGGGAGCAAGCTCACGTAAGTGAAACCAAACATAATCACCAGAACGTACGAAAGCACCAGCAGCCGCAGCCGTCGCGTGCGAGCCACATATCCCAGCCCGCTCGCAATGTCGCCGAGCACGCTCCGCTGGCTAGTGGAATCCGGACGTCTTGAGCGAGGCAGTGCGACCGTGTTCGCAATCGCGCCGATGTACAGCACCCCCATCGCGAAGAACGCGCCCGCTGCGCCCAGGAAACCGACGTTCAGCATCACCCCAGCAATCAGCGGCGCCAGGATTCGGGACGCGTTTAGCGCCACTTGGCTGAGCGCGACCGCGTTCCCGCGGTGGCTCGGCTCGACCAGTTCCATCATGAACGCTTGCCGCGATGGCCCCAGGAACGAGAACGCGATGCCGATGACAAACGATCCCAGTGCCAGGTAGAGGACCTCGATCACCCCTGTCGCCACCAGCACGCCGAGCACCACGAACGCAAGGAAGATGGTGGCTTGGCAGGCGAGGATAACCGCCTTCTTGGACAGCCGGTCGGCCAGCGCCCCACCCAGTGGCCCCAATGCCAACTGGGCGATCCCTTGCGCAAAGACCACGAACCCGACCGCCTTGTTGCTCCCGCTCAGGTCGAAAGCGACCACGCTCTGCACGACAGTCGACATGAAGAAGGCGACGAACGCCAGGAACGAGCCCGTCCACAGGACGCGAAAGTGGCGATTCGACATCGAAGCGAACGTGCTGCTCGCCCATGCACTCATCGGGAGCCGCGTGCTCGCGCCGACTCCCTGCACAGGACGCAACCACCCTCCCTACACACCGGTGCGAGGGCGCGGCTCGCCAGCTCCACTAAGTTCGCCCGCGCTGCATTCGCTCCACCATCTCGGTCGGCAGGGATACGCCCGCATCGATAAACGCCTTGCCGATGGCTGCTGCATTAGGTCCGAAAATCGTCGCCCGGTGGTCGGCCACGTACTTCTGGCTGTCGCTGATCCGCTCGAACTGACCCTGGAATCGGGGCGCAACATAGCGCGCCCAGAGTTCGAAGCTGTGCTTGGTCTTCTCCCAGGTGGTCCATTCGTGTGCCAGCCCAAGCAGCCCGCCAAAGCCCCCTGACATGTCCAGCAGCCGCTCAATCGCTTCGATCGCGTCGTCTGGCGTGCCCACGATCGCCCCACCGCGCTTCACCACCGATTCGATGTCACCGGGGACGCTCGGGTCCACCGGACGCCCAAGCGTGCCTTCGAAATAGTCCTGGTTGAACCGGAGGCTGCCTTCGGCGGCGTCCCGCAGCGCCTCCTCGCGCGTCTGCGCAAGGTGGAACGGCATCACCAGCCGCCACTCCTCGCGGTTCGCCACCTTGCCATTCTTGCTCGCCGCGTCCTCGGTCATCTCCCACGTTTTCGCTAATGAAATCAGACCACCGGGCTGCGAAGCGGCGACCGAGAGCACCCCGACGCCGTGCTTGCCCGCCGCCGTCGGTCCCGCTGGCGAGAACGTGCTCGCGACAGCAACCGGCATGTGCGGATAGGTGTACGGAGCCAGCTGCAGACGCGCCTCGCGCAGCTCGAACCAGTCCGTCTTCATCGTCACCGTCTCGCCCCGGAACAACGCCAGGATCGCGCCCAGCGACTCATCCATACGCGCCCGCTGCGTCAGCGCATCAATGCCCAGCATGTACGCGTCCGAGGTCAGCGCCCCGGGGCCCACGCCGAACATCGCCCGCCCGCGCGTCATGTGGTCAAGCTGCACCATGCGGTCGGCGAGGATGAACGGGTGGTGGTACGGCAGGCTGCTCACGCCCGTCCCCAGCTTGATGCTGCGCGTGCGCTGCGCAGCCGCCGCGATCATCAGCTCCGGCGAGGCGATAGTCTCCCAGCCGGCACTGTGGTGCTCACCGATCCACGCCTCGTCGAAGTTCAGTTTGTCGAGATGTTCGATCAGTTCGAGGTCGCGGTCGAGGGACACGGTGGGGTTCTCACCCACGCGGTGGAACGGCGCCATAAACACGCCGAACTTCATGCGGTTAGGTCGAAACGAGGCCAAAGAGCTCTCCCGCCCACTCAGGGCTAATGCTTAGTGCGTGGGGCGAATCTTACGGGCTGGCCGCTCCCTGCACACGCACGACCTCAGGCATCGCCCTCACTCAGAGTAGGTACCGCGCCCGTCAGCGGGTGGTGCGATGCCCGGCCCATGCACGAACCACTCGCCACCGCCCGCTCTCGGGTCGGCAGCGCGGCGTCCGGCGGCAATGGTGCAGCGGTCGGGAGCAGTCAAAGGGTGGCCTCCTAACGCTGCCGGCGTCACCAGCCCGCGGGCAGGATGTCGGACATCGGCACGACACGGCCTTCGTCGATGCTCTTGTGCGCGGCGAGGCCGGTAGCCACGGCACGGAGACCTTCTTCGAGTCCGATCTCGGCTGGAGTGCCGTTGTGGATGGCCGCAGCGAATCGCTGGTGCTCGACGTAACTGGCACCGAAATGGTGGCCGGTGTACTTGATGTCGGTGTCCCACACGCGCCGCACCGACACGCCGCGGCCGGTGCCCGAAGGCTCGCCCCAGGCCTGCCGGCGGCCCCAATCCTCGCGCCGACCGACACGCACCGTCAGGCTGGGCAGCAGCGACTCGATCTTGCCCTCGTCGCCCACCACGGTGATGTGTTCGCGGTCGACCGAGTTCTCGGCGAACATGCACAGGTCGAGCATGGCGCGCGCGCCGCTGCTGTACTCGACCACGACATAGGCGCTGT
>JBDTVB010000223.1:0-4442 GCA_040007415.1 Anaerolineaceae bacterium | reverse complement strand
TCGGGCCGTCGCTCCTGTGATGAGCAATGCCGGCGGGGGTTCGATCGTGCTCATGTCCTCGGCTGCGGCCCGCATCGGGATCGCCAATCACGAAGCCATCGCAGCGGCGAAAGCCGGAGTCGCGGGTCTTGCACTCTCCGCGGCGGCAACGTATGCCCCTCGTGGCGTGCGAATCAACGTGGTCGCGCCCGGTTTGGTTCGGACGCCCCTGTCCGCGAGGATCGTGGACAATGCAGCATCACTCAAGGTCAGCGAGTCGATGCATGCCCTCGGCCGGATCGGTGAGGCCGACGACGTGGCGAGCCTGATCGAGTACCTGCTCGCCCCGGCGCAGCGCTGGGTGACCGGCCAAGTCTTCGGAGTTGACGGCGGTCTGGGCACCCTGCGGACACGATGACGCACGCGGGCATTCGCCTCGCGATGCTGCTGTCGTGCGCGGTCGAACTCCTCGCGGCGGCTGATCCCAGGGCGCTGGAATCAGAGCCGTAAATCTCCGCAGCCAACGGCACGGATCTGCTTCGCGGTGCCCTGCCGGATCTGAGGATCGGCGGTGACACGACCGGGCCGGACAGGTTTTGGTGAACCGCTCGGTGCCGCTGGCAGGCACATGGCAGCACGTCCACCCACTCGGGTTGTTCTGGTCGATGGTGCGCGCAGGCCCCGCACCCGACTCTTCGTTTGCGCCCGGAGTCGTGGACGTCAATCTGGAATTCCGAGGCGCTGTCGTGGACCGGGTCGCACTGCGGCTTCGCCCGACGCTCATATCCCTCGCCGAGCGCGTTGCGCGTGCGTGCGTAGTCGGCCGGCCGTGCGTGGGCGCGAAGGTCTCACTCATGCGCTACACCGACTTCGCCACGGCGGATCCACCCCGCGCGTTCCCTCACCGCCTGCTTTTGTTCGTCTGTCAGGCGCGCCACATTCTTCACCTGCAACGCCATGCGTGGGTTCTTAGCCAGCGTCGCGGCATGGCGCAGCAGGAAGTCCCAGTACAGGGTCGTGAACGGGCAGGCGTTGTCGCCGCTGCGCTGCGCAGGGTCGTAACGGCAACCCTTGCAGTGTGGGCTCATGCGCTGGATGTACTTGCCGGTGGCGATGTAGGGCTTGCTGCCCATCACGCCGCCGTCGGCGTACTGGCTCATGCCCAGGGTGTTGGGCAACTCGACCCATTCCACCGCATCGACGTACACCGCCAGGTACCAGGCGTGCACCTGCTTGGGGTCGACGCCCAGCATCAGCGCGTACAGGCCGGTGACCATCAGGCGCTGGATGTGGTTGGCATAGCCGTGCGTGAGTGTCTGCGCCAGCGCGTCGCGCAGGCAGGCCATGTCGGTGGCACCCGTCCAGTACCACGCGGGCAGGTCCTGCTGGGCATCGAGCGCATTGCGTTCAAGATACTCGGGCATCTGGGTCCAGTAGACGCCGCGCACGTACTCGCGCCAGCCGAGGATCTGGCGGATGAAGCCTTCAACGCCGGCCAGTGGCGCGTATCCGTCGCGGTGCGCCGCTTCAGCTGCGGCGACCACTTCGCGCGGGTTCAGCAATTTCAGGTTGAGCGCTGCCGACAGGTGCGCGTGATACAGCCACGGGTCACCCGGCCACATCGCATCCTGGTAGCGACCGAACAGCGGGAGGCGCACTTGGATGAAGGCCTGCAAGGACTGCAGCGCCTGCGTGCGCGTGACGGGCCAGACGAAGCCGTCCAGTTGGCCGGGGTGGTTTGCAAAGCGAGTGTTGACGAGTGCGATCACCTCACGCGTGACGGCGTCTGGCTCGAAGGCTGTGCGGGGCGGCACCGCGCCTGGGCCGGCCGCGCCGAAGGCCTCGCGGTTGTCGGCGTCGAAGTTCCACTGGCCACCGATGGGCACGTCACCTTGTCCATCGCTTTGCATCAGCACGCGATGACGCTTGCGTTGCTCGCGATAGAAGAACTCCATGCGCAGGGACTTGCGGCCTTTGGCATGGGTGGCGAACTCGCGAATGCTGCTGAAGAAGTGACGGTCCTCGCGGATCTCCAGCGGCAGGTTGTTGGCTTCAGCGACGCCCTTGATCAACTGCAGCACCCGCCAGTCGCCTGGGGCGGTCATCACCAGGTGGGCAGGCTGCAGGTGCAGGATGTCGGCCGTCAACTGCGCACCCAGGCTGCCGCCGTTGCCGGGCGCATCCAAACGCGTATAGTGCAAAGGGCGGCCGGCGACTTGCAGGGCCAGCGCGAAGTGGCGCATCGCCGATAGGAACATCACCGTGCGCGGCTTGCTCGACCACACATGGGTCGACTCCTCGGCGACCTCGGCCATCCACACGGCGTCGATGCTCACATCAAAGCCGTCGAACGCCGCCGAATCGAGATCGAGTTGGTCGCCCAGTACGATGACCAAGGAACGCAAGATCAGCCACCCGCAGCCGTGGCGGCGTGTGGCAGCGACACCTGGACACGGATACCACGAGAACTCACGTGGTCTGGCCCGGATTGCGGGCATCGGGCACGCCCGTTGCACCGGGTGCTGGCGCTGTTGCGGCACAGGCACCCAGCAGGATCGCGGGTTTCATCCGATCTGCTCCGTCCAGATTGTCCCATCGTAGATAATTCACGAACACCTCCGACACGCCTGCCGATTCTCGGCTCGCTGGCCGCGCCGTGATCGGTGTGAGCCCGAACTCCTTCGCCTCGACCACCACGTCCGGTCAAGCGTAGACCGCGCGACTCATGGAAAGCCACACCAAGCGTTCGATCCAGCGCTCTGTGGTCACTGCGTCTCGAACCGAAGCGTCGACGCAGGCGGGGTGAGGCCGAAACCAGCTCCCACGGAGCAACCGGGGACGATGCGGATGTCGGTGAGGGTGATACGCTGCGGCAACGAGCCGCTGGACTCGGACTTCTGGACGTTGCTCATGGCCACCCGTGGCTGGCTTTCCCGTACTGGGTTACCTTGAGCCCGTCTGTGGTGTTCGGGTCCGGAGTTTGTGTCGATCTTGTGCCGATCCTACGGCGAGCGGCCAGCAAAGCGCGGCGCTGGATCGGCACAAGATCGACACGATGAAAGCGTCATTCTGCCAACACCGATGCGGCCCGCATGGACATTGGTCGAAACCGCTTCTCGAGCGATGAAAACCGCGACGTAGGACTTAAAATCCGCTGGCCGCAAGGCCGTGCAGGTTCGAGTCCTGCTCCCGGCAAACCGCACGTCAGCGCAGGCGCTTGATCACGAACCAGCCGTAGGGGCAGGTCACCGAGTCGTACACGGCCAAGCCGATCGAGTCGGGCGCGACCGTGAACGCGACGTCGCCGAAGCTCTTCACCACCGCCCCGCGCGGGACCTCGCCCGACTCGATCACGACGCCGTAGTTGGCGAGCCGGAGCGAGTCGGGCCCGGCGCCGTCCGACCAGGTCGCGACCAGCGTGCTGAAGTCGTCGCCGCCGCGGGCGCGCAGGTACAGCGAGTCGGCGAGCAACTGGGCCTCGGCCTTCGTGCGGGTGATCGTCTGGCCCGGGACCGAGCCGGTGAATCCGACGAGCAGGTAGCGCACCGTGACGTGGTACGGGGTGAACGGGTTCGGGGAGACGGGGCCATTGTCGCCGCAGCCGGCGATCCCGACCGACGCCAGGACCAGGGCCGAAAGGAGTAGCGTGATGCGCGTTCGAATGCCGGGCATGGTGGACCTCCGTGTCGCGGGCGCCCTGCGTCCGACCGGCCGGACGGGGCTCGCCACGGGCGGCATGCTACACCACCGGAGCCCCGCGGGGCTCGCGCGATGACGACGGAGATCGCGCGCGCGGTGGCGGTCCTGCGTGCCGGCGGGCTGATCGGACTGCCCACCGAGACCGTGTACGGCCTGGCGGCCGATGCCGCGAACGAGCTGGCGGTGCGGCGGGTGTTCGCGGTCAAGGGGCGGCCGGCTTCGCACCCGGTCATCGTGCACGTCACGGGCGTCGAGGCACTGGCGGACTGGGCGCGCGAGGTGCCGGAGGCGGCGCTCCGCCTGGCCGGGGCATTCTGGCCGGGGCCGCTCACGCTCGTGTTGCCGCGCACCGCGCGGGCGGGCGACGTGGTGACGGGCGGGCAGGACACGGTCGCGCTGCGCGTACCGAGCCATCCGCTCGCGCTCGACGTGTTGCGTGCGTTCGGCGGCGGGCTGGCGGCGCCGTCGGCGAATCGCTTCGGGCACGTCAGCCCGACGACCGCGCAGCACGTGCGCGATGACCTGGGCGTCGAAGTCGACTTCGTGCTCGATGGGGGGCCGTGCGCAATCGGCGTCGAGTCGACGATCGTCGACCTGGCGACGGACCCGGCGGCACCGGTGATCCTGCGCACCGGGGCGGTGACGCGCGAGGACGTGGCGCGCGTCCTGGGCGGGGCGGTCCGCGTGCGCGACGACGTCGCAACGGGAGGCGTGCGCGCGCCGGGCATGCTCGCCGCGCACTATGCGCCGCGGGCCGGCGTGGA
>JBDTVB010000222.1:0-4465 GCA_040007415.1 Anaerolineaceae bacterium | reverse complement strand
CGCGGGCGTACGCGGGATCAACGACAGTACCGGCTCGCCCTCTCCGGGCGTGCTCGGTCAGACGGCCGGAAGCGGTTACGGGGTCCAAGGCGTAAGCCCGTCCGGCTTCGGCGTCTTCGGAACGAGCTCCTCCGGCACTGGCGTTTTCGCCTCTACGTCAACCGGCACCGCGCTTGAGGTGGCTGGCCCGATTAAGGTCAGCGGCCTCAGGCCGGCCGCCTTCACTCATACAGCGACCGCCCTGAACACCAGCAACCACGTGACAATCATCGACAACCCTGCCACCAACAACAATCCGACCGCCATCGTCATCATCTCTCAGTACTGGGAGGGGACGTACAACCCGCACGCCGTTGGCGTGTTCTACGCAATCGGCAAGTGGCGAATCTTCAATGAAGACATCGCGGCCATGCCGCTGAACGCCGAGTTCAACGTACTGGTGATCAACCAGTGAGCCACCTTCGCATTAGCCACGAAGGGAGGGCGCGATGCACCTGAAACGCATTCGCTGGCCGGGCCTGCTGCTCGGCATCTCCGCCATCGCCGCCGTGACCACCGTCTGGGCCCAGTCCGGCGGCAGCTACGACGCTTCGTTCACCGTCTTTGACGCGGGCGGGCAGACCACGACCGGCGGCAGCTACGTCCTCCAGGTGGCCGTTGGCCAACCGATTGCGGGCAATTCCAGCGGGGGCAGCTACTCGCTCGATTCCGGCGTGCTTGCGGGCGGCTCGGGCGCTGCGGCCAGCGGCTCGCCTACCGCCTCGCCGACAGCCTCCCCGTCGCCATCCGCCACACCCGGGCAGTACAAGCGGTACGGGCCTCAGGTAGCGAAAGACGGGGTGTACTAAGGGAATACCGGCATGCGGAGAGTCTGCGCACAGGCCCTCCGCATGCTCTCCATTGCTGCGGCAGGGAGAACCCCAACATGGGGCGAGCCGCGCTGGCCGCCGCGGACGACAACGGTTGCGCTACCGCGGAATCGGCGTTTGAAACTGCCGCTGGGAACGCGTACTCGCCGTACGTGGCGCCGGCCGTACGGCGAACGGCCGCCCCTATCGTCGACGGCCTGCCGGCAGCGGGCGCGTCACCCAATCCGGCGGGAGTTGGAGCTGCGCGCCGTCATCGGGACAGATGTGCTCCCAACGCTCGCCATTGAAAGGGAGCGACGGGGTGTACGGCGTGCGCGCGGTATCTCGTGAGGCTTGCCATCTCCGCGTCACCCGGTAGCCGCGCGCCGTGTTACGCGCGCAGCGGTTCAGATTCGCGTAGATCCAGGCCCAGACGGCGTAACGTTCTGGGCCGATCTCGGCCTCGAACTCCCAGAACTCCGGGGGGTGCATCTCGTAGCGGCCCTGGTGGACGTGAGGCGGCCGGACGATGTGCGTCAGCTCGTGCTTGCAGATGAACCGCACGACTTCAATCGGGGTTTGAGGGTGGTTGAGGACCGGGTGAAACACCACCAGGTGCTTGCCCCTTCCCATGAACCCGTTGGAGATGAACGCGAGCGGCGGTTCTGCGGCAATCCGCACTTCCACTTCCTCCACTCCAAGCTCGGCGAAATGGGCTGCCCGCACCTCTTCCATTGTCTCCGAGAGCGAGAACCGTAGGAGCGTGGGCACCGGCTGAAAAAGCAACGGCTGGTAGCGATACATGGGTGGCTATCCTATCGCGAAAAGCGACATCCGCTGTCCGAAATTCAGCCGCTCAGCTGACTTCGAAGAGGAATTCGACTTCGACCGGGACGCCGAGCGGGAGTTCGGACACGCCAATGGCGATGCGCGCTGAGCGGCCCTTTTCGCCCAACACATCGATCAGCAGCTGGGAAGCGCCATTGATCACGCGCGGGTGATCGGTGAAGCCGTCCGCGCTGGCCACGTACCCTGCGACGCGTACAACCTGGCTCACGCGCTCCAGCGAACCGAGATGCGCCTGCACGATCCCGAGGGCGTTGAGCGCGCATTCGCGTGCGAGGGCCTGCCCCTGTTCGATGCTGACCGCCGCACCCAGCTTGCCCCGCGCATCGGCGCCGCGCGGAATTTGCCCAGAAACGAAGAGCAGTGAACCCGTCTGCACACACGGCGCGTAGAGCCCGCCAGCGGCGGGCGCGGCAGGTTCCGGGACCGTGATCCCGAGCTCCTGCAGGCGTTCTTCAACGCTCATTAGTAGTCCCCGAGGATGGCGTCAACAACGCCCCGGAACTCTTCCTGGCTGTAACACTCGATCACGATCTTCGCGCCCTGCTTCTGCGGCTGGACGGTAACCCGGGTACTCAACGCGCGGCGCAAGCGGCCCTCGATGTCCGAAATGCCGGCATCGCGACGAGCCGTTTGAGCGCCGGGCGTACTGCTGGTGGCGGGTACCGCGGCGAGTGCGCGGCGCACGTAGCCCTCGGTGTCGCGCACGCTCAGCTTCTTCTTGATGACGTCTCGCCAGGCGCCGACCCGGCCCCGGCCCTCGGGCAGCCCTAGCAGGGCGCGGGCGTGGCCTTCAGTGATCTCGCCAGAGACAAGACTGCGCTTGATTTCGCTCTCCAGCTGGAGCAGGCGCATGGAGTTCGCAACTGCAGTGCGGCTCTTTCCAACTCTTTTCGCGGCCTCTTCCTGGGTAAGACCGTACTCCTCGACCAAACGGCGGTAGGCCATCGCCTCTTCGATCGCGTTCAGGTCTGCGCGCTGAATGTTCTCGATCAGCGCGAGTTCCAGCATCTGCGCATCGGTCGCTTCGCGGACGACAACGGGCACAGTCTCGAGGCCGGAGAGGCGCGCCGCCTGCAGACGCCGCTCGCCAGCAATCAAGCGGTAACCACCCTCAGGATCCCGCGTGACGATCAGGGGCTGAATGATGCCGTGCTCGCGGATCGAATCGGCCAGTTCGCGCAGCTTCTCGGGCTCGAAATGCGTTCGGGGCTGTTCGGGATTCGGCGAAATCAGGTCGATGTCGAGGTGATCTGGCGCCCCGCGACGGGCGGCAGAAGCCGCCAGCGGCGCCTCCGGTTCGGGTTCGCGGGCAGGCGGCACTACCGTCGGCGGAGGGATGACCGCGGGCGGTGGCTGCACAGTGGCCACAGGCTCCGGCACGGGCGTCACGGGTTCGGGCTTGGCCGCTGGCTCGGCGGCGGGCGAACCACCAAAGAGGGCGTCCAAGCCCCGTCCCAGGCCTCGTTTCGGTTGCGTCATACGGCTACTCCTCCACGCGCGAGCAGTTCGGCGGCGAGAGAATCGTAGGCGGCGGCCGAACGCCCGCCACCTTCGTAGAGAAAGATCGAATGGCCGTGACTCGGCGCCTCACTCAAGCGCACGGACCGCGGGATGATCGTCTCGAACGTCTGCTCGAAATGCCCGCGCACTTCATCCACCACCTGCTGTGCGAGGCGGGTGCGCTTATCGAACATGGTGAGCACCACGCCGAGCAGTTGGAGGCCGGGATTCAGGTTCCGCCGCACCAGGTCCAGCGTCTCCATCAAGCGGCTCAGCCCTTCGAGCGCCATGTACTCGCACTGCACTGGGATGATCACGCTGTCGCTGGCCGTGAGGGCGTTGATCGTGAGCAGCCCCAACGAGGGCGGGCAATCTACCAACACCCAATCGTAGCGGCCTCGCACGGGCTCCAGGGCGGTGCTCAGGCGGCGTTCGCGCGCCATCTGTGGGACCAGTTCCACCTCAGCGCCAGAAAGCTCCCTGCTCGAAGGCACGAGGTCTATCTGTTCTTCCGGCACATGGACGATGCAGTCCTCAATCGCGACGTCATCCAGCAGCGCATCATAGATGCCGCGGCGCTCGACCCCATCCAGGCCGAGCGCGCTGGTCGCGTTGGCCTGGGGATCGAGGTCGATCAGCAGTACCTTCTGACCACGCCGGCCCAGCGCGACCGCCAGGGAGACCGCAGTCGTGGTTTTGCCGACGCCGCCCTTCTGGTTCACCAGGGTGACGAATTGAGCTCCCATCAGGCGTCCTCCCGTGCCAGGCGTTGTTCGATCTGCTCACGGGTGGCCACGCCGGCCAGCCCCACGGCACCCACCGCCAGCGCCCCGGCGGCCAAGCCGAAGGCGCACGCCTCGTCCAAACTGCCCGTCTCGGCGAGGCGCACCATGAACGCGGTGGCGAAGCAATCGCCTGCGCCGGTGGGGTCTACGGTGTTAGCCAGGAGGGCGTCAAGGTGACGTTCTTCACCCGCAATAAACACTGTAGCCCCCCGGTAGCCACGCGTCAGAACGACGTTCGTGCCGGAGTTCGCGAGGTATCTCGCGAGGCCCTCCGGGTCAGGTGCATCCTCTTCGCTGAAGAAGGCGTATTCGCCTTCGCGAATGAACTGGTCCACCACTTTGCGAGGCTCGGGATGGGAACGCACCACGTCCCCTTCGATGGCGCGCAGTGGGCCTTGCAGGTCCACCGCAGTGAAACGCGCCGGGATGACGGGCGGAGTGACGAATTCATGGTACGCCGGGGCAGTTATCACCACGTCAGGC
>JBDTVB010000221.1:0-4468 GCA_040007415.1 Anaerolineaceae bacterium | reverse complement strand
GGACCTCGCCGCAAAGACGAAGCTGGCGCTGGCCCTTGGGAAAGGCGTCTCGGGCGTACCGGTTGTGGCCGACCTCGCCAAGATGCCGCACCTCCTGATCGCCGGCGCCACCGGCAGCGGCAAGAGCGTCTGCATGAACGCCGTCATCGCAGGCATCATGATGAACGCCACGCCGGACGAGGTTCGGTTCGTCATGGTTGACCCCAAGCGGGTGGAGCTCACCGCTTACGCTGGCATCCCTCACCTTGCCTTCAGCGAAGTCATCGTTGACATGGACAAAGTCGTGGGGACGCTGCAGGCCGTCGTCGGTGAGATGGACGCGCGCTACAAGAAATTCGCCAACCTGGGCGTCAGGAACATCGATTCATACAACCGCCACCCGCGCATCCTCAAGAAGATTCCCTACTGGGTGATCATCATCGATGAGCTCGCCGACCTCATGATGGCCGCCCCGTTCGAAGTCGAAAAGCTGCTCTGCCGGCTTGCCCAGCTTGCACGAGCGACTGGCATCCACCTCGTCGTCGCTACCCAGCGTCCGTCAGTGGACGTCGTCACCGGCTTGATCAAGGCGAACTTCCCCACGCGAATCGCCTTTGCCGTTACCTCTCAGATCGACTCGCGCACCATTCTCGATATGGGCGGCGCCGAGAAGTTGCTCGGCCGCGGCGACATGCTCTTCATGCCCACCGATGTAGCGAAGCCGATCCGCATCCAGGGAGTCTACGTTTCGGACCCGGAAGTCGAACGGCTGGTCGAGTTCTGGAAGGACGATCGTTTCCGAGCGTTGGTCCCCGAGAGCGCCGATGCTTTGCTCGAACAGGCATTGATCGACCAGCATGGGGGTGAGGCGGATGTCGAAGTCGATGCCGAAGATCCGATCGTCGAGCGCGCGAGAGCGCTCGCCGCACAGCACCAGCGCGTCTCACCCTCGCTCTTTCAGCGACGCCTGCGCATCGGCTATCTGAAGGCGGCGAGGCTCATCGAAATGCTTGAGGAAGAGGGCATGATCGGCCCGCGTGAAGAGGGCGAATCCCGCCGCGTGCTGGAGCGTGCAACAGAGGAAGAACTCCCTTGGTAGACTGGCAGTCGTGAAGAGCCTTAAGAGCATTCTGCGCCGGTCTGAGGCGCCACCGGAAGTGCCCACCGAGCCGCTGCATGAACACTGCCTTTCATGCGGCGCCGACCTGGAAGGGTCACGCTCATACGAGCGCTACCGGGTCTGTCATTCCTGCGGATTCCACTTCCACCTCAGCGCCCGTGAGCGCCTTGCGTCGCTGCTAGACGCCGGATCGTTCCACGAGGATGACCGGGGCGTCACCGCGATCGACCCGATCTCGTTTCATGGTAAACAGTCCTACCGCTCGAGAATCATCAACGCGCAGCGCCGCACCGGCCTCACCGAATCGGCACTCACCGGCACTGGATCCATCCTCGGTCGGGACATCGTCATCGCTGTCCTCGATTTCTCGTTTCTCGGCGGCTCGATAGGTGTAGTCGCTGGTGAACGGCTTGCCCGTGCGTTCGAAAAAGCTGCCTCCAGACGCTCCGCCGTCGTTGTGGTTTGTTCCACGTCCGGCACGCGGATGCAAGAAGGACTGCTTGCCCTCATGCAAGCGCCCCGCGTCTCCGCCGCGGTCGGCCAGCACGCGCGGCGCGGCCTTCCGTTCATCTCCGTCTTGACGGATCCCACCACAGGCTCTGCCTACACCGGCTTCGTCAACCTGGCCGACGTGATCGTTGCGGAGCCCAACGCATTGGTTGGGTATGCTGCCTTGCGAGCACTCCAGGAGACTCGGGGAAGCGACCTCCCAGCCCACGCCCACACATCCGAATCCCATCTCGCGCGAGGTCTGATTGACGCCATTGTTCCGCGTCCCGAGCTTCGCGACTCGCTCGCCGTCATGCTCGATCTGCTTCTCAACGATGTGCAGGTAACCGCTCCTCGCGACGTGCGCGAAGGCCGCGCTACCCACTCCCACCTGGCAGCCTGGCAGCAGGTTCAACTCTCACGTCACGAACAGCGGCCCACCAGCTCCGAGTACATCGCGCGCATGGCTAGTTCCTTCATCGCGTTGCGCGGGGACCGCACTGGCCACGACGATCCGGCGGTCGTTGTCGGCGTCGCTTCTCTCAACGGCGAATCGGTCATGTTCGTCGCCCAGAATCGTGCTCATGCCGGCAACGGCAGCGATGGCTATATCCGCGCCGCTGGCTTTCGCAAAGCAACCCGCGCGATCCGGCTTGCGGGCAAGCTCAAGCTCCCACTCGTGACCCTGATCGACACGGCAGGCGCACATCCAACGCTCGAGAGCGAAGAGGACGGACTCGGTCACGCGATCGCGCATTGTATGGCCACCATGTTGGATGCTCCAGTCCCAACGCTTACGGTGATCACCGGGGAAGGAAACAGCGAAGCGGCCGTAGCGCTTGCCGTTGCCGATCGGGTGCTGATGCTGGAGAACGCGGTCTACGAGGTGATTCGCCCGGAAGACGCCGCAACCGTTCTCTACCAGGAAGCCGGTCGCGTTGGCGAGGTTGCTGAGCGCCTGCGGTTGACTTCTCACGACTGCCTCAAGCTCGGCATCACTGACGGGACCATCGGTGAACCGCGGGGCGGCGCGCATACCGACCATCCGGAAGCGGCAGAACTGCTGCGCCGCGGAATCGTACGCGAGCTGAACGCCATTCGGCGCCTCCGGCCCAAGCGCCGTCTCGATAGGCGATACGCACGGTACCGTGAAATCGGCTCGACGCGTTCCTGGCTACGCGGACGGCTGGAGCGCCGCATGGCGCACTTCTTCGACCGCCTCGGTGGCATCGGTGACCGGCTTCGCTTACGCGGCTCTCCTAGGCCAAGGCGAATGGACTTCGACGACCATCCCGACATAGCTGTTTAGCGTTTCGCATAGGCACAGCGACCGGCAGAATCGCCCCGAAGCCGCGTTCATGCAGGGAGTTCACGTCTGGAAAATCACGATCTCTGGCTAATTCCTCTTGGGGTGGTGGTGGGTGCTTTCGGCACGCTCGTTGGTGCTGGCGGAGGCTTTGCCCTGGTGCCGGTCCTCCTTCTCCTGTACCCAAACAAGAGCCCCGAGACGATCACCTCAATGTCACTCCTCGTTGTCTGTGCGAACGCCACCTCAGGTTCCCTCGCATACGCGCGCCAGAAGAGAATCGATTATCGGAGCGGTTTCTGGTTCGTGGCAGGGACGTTCCCGGGCGCCATCGCTGGCGCCATCGTTGTCGGCTACATTCCCCGCCGTCAGTTCGATGCGATGTTCGCCGCGGTACTTATCATCCTTGGAACCTTCTTGATTCTCAAGTCAACGAATACTCTGATCACGGAGCCGGTGACCGGCCGCGGCGTAGTCCGCCGCCAAATCACAGACACGCATGGGAACACCTTCGCCTACTCGTTCCACCTCTGGAAAGGGGTGGTTATCAGCACATTCGTTGGGTTCATGAGCAGCTTGCTCGGCATCGGCGGCGGCATTGTTCATGTGCCCGTGATGGCGACCATGCTCCACTTTCCCGTGCACATCGCGGCCGCCACCAGCCACTTCGTATTAGCGTTCATGGCGGCGGAAGGCACGGCCGTTCACTTCGCTACTGGCGCGCTGACCTGGGATCGTTCGCTTGTTCAGGCCATTCTCATCGGTGCTGGAGCTATTCCTGGGGCGCAACTGGGCGCGCTGCTCTCGCATCGACTACACGGGGGAATTATCATCCGTGCGCTGGCGGCCGCGCTCGTTCTTGTTGGCGCTCGCCTGGGAATCAAGGCGATTACAGGCTAGCAAACCGCGCGTTATGGGATGTTCTCCCAGTCTTTCCAGCGCGACTTCGATTCTGAGGCCTCTAACACGTGGCCCGTGCTCCCGCCGCGAGCGACAGTCAATGCGCGTTGCGCGCTGGAGTCGTTTCTTCGAAGCAACAGCCAGGTCCCAACGCTCGCTGCGCACATCACTCCCGCAAGGATCGACAGGATGCTCAGTCCGCGCGTCCTGGAGTCGTCCCATGCTCCACTTGCCGATTGGGCCAGGCCCAGTGCCGTGGCGCCGTCCCCCGCCGCATAGGCAGCCTCGGCCGAGGCCAGGTCCCCGTCTGGATCCTTCAGCAGCAGTCCGATTCTCTCTAGGAAGCCGGGTGAATACGCGGCCTGCTTGCGCTTGGCAATTAAGATCACCTTCCCGGCAGCTTCCAGGTTGAACGCGCCCGTGACGGTCGTCGATGCCAGTCGTATGGCGTCTGCGTAGTCGCCCGCCCCGAACTTCTCCTTCGCCAGCACCAACTGCTTCGCGAGGGGTGAATCGGCTGTTTCGGCGGCGAACTGCTTCGACGCATCCCGCAGAACCTGCGCCGCCTGGCGCTGCTGCTCTACCACTGCTGCGGTCTCGGCCAGAGTCTTCTTCCCCCACACCGTCGGCACTCCCCTGCTCGCCGGTAAGCCAGCGTCGGCGCCCAGGGCAAC
>JBDTVB010000220.1:0-4471 GCA_040007415.1 Anaerolineaceae bacterium | reverse complement strand
AGCGATGAATATGCGATTGAGTGGTTTGAGCGCCGACTCCCGCGAGGCAGTCAGCGCGTTCGTCGAAAAGCGAGAGCCAGCTTTCATCGGCGAGTAGCACTCAGCCGGGCCTCCACCATTCGTACTGATTCACAAACCCAGGAACGGAGAACCTCTGTGCTCAACAACAAGGTAGCCATTGTTACGGGCGGCGCCCGCGGGATCGGGGAGGGCATCGCACGTGTGCTCGCCGAATCCGGCGCCACAGTTGCCATCTTCGATCTCGACGGCGAGCAGGCCGCGAAGACCGCCGCCGGCTTGCCCATCTCTTGCATCGGAATGGCCTGCGACGTCGCAGATGAGTCCGCCGTTGCCGCGGCGGTGGAGGCCGCCGTCAAGCGCCTCGGCGGCCTCGATATCCTTGTCAACAACGCCGGCGCCGGCCGCGCTCCGTTGGACCCGAACGTGACCCGCGTGGCCGGCGGCGGCAAGGTCGAGAACATGGCTGCGGAGTCCTGGGACGAACAGCTCTCGCAGAACCTGCGTACGACCTTCGTTACCACCAAGGCAGCGATTCCGTATCTCCGCGCGCGTGGCGGCGGGGCCATCCTGAACATTGCGTCGATCGCCGGGCTGGGCGCGGCGCCCACGCTCCCGGCCTACGCCGCGGCCAAGGCTGGGGTCATCTCGCTAACCAAGACGCTTGCCATCGACCTCGCCCCGAACGACATTCGCGTCAACGCCATCTGCCCCGGGTTCCTCTGGACCCGTGCCTGGCAGGGGATGGTGGAAGGGATGCGCATGACCGTCCCCGAACTCAAAGACCGCGACCCGCGCGAGATCTTCCTGGACGTGGTGAAGCGCGGCGTGCCCCTCGGCCGCGAGCAGACGCCGGAGGACATCGGCCACCTCGTCGCGTTCCTCGCGAGCGATGTCGCACACAACATCACCGGCCAGGCGATCTCGGTGGACGGCGGGATCACGCTGAAGTAGCGGCGACCGGGTGTTAGTTCAGGACCGACTCGACGCCCGAGCCCATGCTGAACGTGTCTTCGCCCGCATCGCCTACGAGCACGCCCGCAGCGGCGCCGCCGATTGTGGGATCTGAAGCAGGCGCTATCATCTCAGCAATCTGCGGAGGAGAACCGATGGCGTCAACGAGAGACTTAGTGCTCGCCGCGGAGAAGCACGCGACGCTCCTGCCGGGCGCGAACGAGCGATTTAGCGGTTGGGGCCTGATGGGCTTACCCTTCCAGTCGGGCGACGTGCTCGCGACCCGCCGGTTCCCTGCGTCATCCGTCGGGCCGGGCTATTCGTCCGTTTGGTACCGCACCCCTGCGGGAGATTGGACCTTTTACGCCGATGCGCCGCCCGAGGCAGCGTGCACCCGGTTCTTCGGCGGTGCGGTGGCCCGGGCAGTGTTCTGTCCGCTCGTGCTCGAATGGTGGGGCGAGGACCAGCTCCACATCGCCATTCCCGAGGCCGGGCTTGCGTGCGACATCACGGTCGGACCGACTTTAGCCAGCCGCGCGATGAACGTTATCGCCGCGGGCTTCCCCGAGTGGGCCTGGCGCAATCCGCGGATGCTGGGACTGACCGCGATGGTCGCTGGCCCAATGCTGGGCGCCGGAAAGCTTTCGATGGCTGGCGTCGCCCCCAACGGCCAGTCGTTCGTCGCCAACCCCCGTAAAATCTGGGTGGTCAAATCAGCAAAGCTAAAGGTCGGCGACCGTGAGACCAGCCAACCTGGCCCGGTTACGCCGCAAGCTCAGCTCGGCGACTTCCTCATTCCCCAGCGTGGCCTCCTGGCAATTGGCAACGCCGCCTTCGATGCTTTCGACCCGGCCAGGCACTCAGACCAGGTCAGCAATTCCCTCCCGTAGATCCACTACGGACACGGTGTCGCGGCAGTGCAGAATTGTTCTAGGCGCCCGGGATCCTACCGCCCCGCCAGCCGCCCCATCGTGAACGCTGCGCGTTCTACGCTCGGGAACACAGCGATGCCCTTGTTCACCATGTCGTCGCGGACGCGGTCAACGAGTACGCGGTGCTCGGCGTTCGTGGTTTCGGTGGGACCGAGGACGACCGCGACCGGTTTCGCAGAAGCGTTGGCGATGGCCGCCAGGCGGCTGCAGGCGTGACTCAGCCGTTCACCAGCGTCCGGGCGGCCAAAGAACCAGTCTTCGCCGACATTGGCGATCGCGAGGTCGTACGCGTCACTGGCAAGCATCAGTTCGAGCAGTCCGTTCGAGGAGAGCCCGCTCCCGGCGAGAATGGACTGGTCCACGGGGTTGCCGATCCAATCGGCGAGCTGCGGACCTTTGATGCGCACGCTCTCGCGCACATCGTGAGGCAACGGGACGACGGTCAGACCGGACTCTTCGCAAGCGTCCGCTGATTGCACGCTGCGGCCACCACCACCACCGACGACCGCGACGTTGCGTCCCCTCGACGGCTTGAGCAGGGAGGCTCCGAGCATCAGGTCCAGGAGTTGCTCCTGGCTGCGGGCCTCGATGGCGCCGGCCTGGCGGAGCACGGTCGACCAGAGCTCTGCTGTGCCGGCGAGGGCGGCGGTATGGGATGCCGCCGAGCGCGCGCCAGCTTGCGTGCGCCCCGCCTTGTGGATGATCACGGTCTTGCTCGCGGCGGCTGCTTTCAGCCCTTCGAAGAACCCGCGCCCGTCCGGCACGCCTTCAACGTACGCGCCGATAACCGTCGTTTCCGGGTCGTTGGCGAGGTAGTGAAGCATCACACCGGGTGTGATATCGAGCCCGTTACCGTAGTTCGCGACCTTGCCGAAGGCGAGCCCCCGCGCCGCACCACGCGTGATCACCTCGACCGCGTTGTTGCCGCTCTGGCTGAGAAAGGCCACCGTCCCACTGGTTTGAGGCAGGTCCGGCCGGAAGCTGATGCCGCCCGACGGGTGGTAGAGACCCATGCCGTTCGGGCCAAGGATGCGCACGCCCGCCTCCGCCGCTTTCGCTGCGATCTCGCGCTCGAGTTGCGCGGCCGATTCGTCGCCCGTTTCGCTGAAGCGGCCAGTGAAGAGATGAAGGAAGCGAACGTTCCGGCCGGTGCACTGCGCTACGAGGTCGAGCACGCCGTTCGAGGGGATGCAGGATATCACGAGGTCCACGTTGCCCGGCACGTCGGCGAGTCGAGGGTACGCCTTGTAGCCTGCGATCTCGTCTGCCTTCGGATTGATCGGGTAGACAGGCCCATCAAAACCGAAGTTCTTAAGCGAAACGACGTAGTCGTGGCCCGCGCTGTCGACGTTGGTGGACGCGCCCGCCACAGCGATGGAACGAGGGCGAAAGAGGCGATCGAGGGAGGGCTGGTCGTTCGGCACGAGCGCGATTGTACGTGAAACGGTGACGCTGGTGGCGCTGCCCGTCCCGGCACCCTACGATCGTGGCCCAAACCGGAGTACGAGATGAGGCGCGGCGGCATGAGCAAGACGAAGGAACTCACAAAAAAGGATCTGAAGAAGCTGAAGAGGGCGAACGTCGCGCTTGAAGGCGGCGCGAGCGGTGGCACGCTGGTTTCGGCCGCGCCCGCAGCGGCGGTCATTGGCTCGGCGCAGCAGGAAGCGCCTCCGCCCATCGCTGGCCCCGGGCGCGCAATGGTGATCATGGCCCATCCGGACGACGCCGAGTTCGTCTGCGGCGGCACGGTGGCCAAGTGGTGCGCCGAGGGCTGGGACGTGCGCTATGTGGTGGTCACCGGCGGCGACAAGGGCACGCATGACCCCACGATGCACCCGGAAAAGCTCGCCGCCATTCGCGAAGAGGAGCAGCGCGGAGCTTGCCGGCGTCTCGGCGTTGCAGAGTGCATCCTGCTGGGCTACCCGGACGGCTTTACGGTCGATGAGCACGAACTAAGGGGCCAGATCGTCCGCCTGTTGCGCATCCACAAGCCGGACGTCGTGATCACCTGGGACGCCTTCCGCAAGGGCTTCAACCACCGCGACCACCGCAACATCGGCACGGTCACTTCAGACGCGATCTATCCGATTGTCCGGGATCGGCTCTTCTATCAGCGCGACGAAGAAGATGGCCTGGAGGCGCATCAGGTGAACGAAGTGCTGCTCGCGGGCGCGGACGATCCGGACTACGTGGTCGACATCTCGGAGCACTGGCTGACGAAGATCGATGCGATCGTCTGCCACGCCAGCCAGGTCGGCGGGCGTACGCGTGAGGACTTCATCAAGCAGCGTGAGGAGACGGTCGCGAAAGAGGGTGAGAGGCCGATCGAGGAGAAGTTCCGGCGCTGGAGCATTCGCCGCCCGATGCGGAAGACCGAGGATGACGCCAAAAAGGACGAGGCCAAACCTGACACATTGACCGACTCGCTGATGGCGATCGAGACCAAAGCCTGGGAGGCGTGGAAACAGCGTGACAAGGCGGGGGTCGAAGCCGCGATGGGGAAAGACTTTGTTTACTTTTCGAATATGGGTTTCAAAAACCGGGCCGATGCTCTCAAGCTCTGGGGC
>JBDTVB010000219.1:0-4494 GCA_040007415.1 Anaerolineaceae bacterium | reverse complement strand
GCCCTCCGTCCACGTCAGTCCCGGATGGACGCAGGTGACGTTGATCCCGAATGGCCCAAGTTCATCGGCGAGATTCTTGGTCAGCGCGGATACGGCAACGTTGCGCATGCTGCCCACGACGTTGCCCGTTTGGCGGGCCGCGAGGCCGCTGATGTTGATGATCCTGCCCCAGCCGTTCGCCTTCATCGACGGCACAACCTCCCTGGCGCAGCGAAGGTAGCCCAGCACCTTCGTGTTCATCTCGGTTGTGAAGATCTCGTCCGGGAGGTTTTCGATGCCGGGCTGAGGTGGCGCGCCACCTGGCCGCGCAGCGTTGTTGACCAGGATGTCGATGCGCCCAAGCTCGCCGGTCACAAATTCGGCCATCGCCCGTACGGAACCGCTGTCCGATGTATCGGCGGTGGCCGTCAGGACTCGCTTTCCCGTGGCCGCCTCAATCTCGGCGGCAGTCGCGCTCAACGCTTCGGCGCCACGCGCGACGATAGCCACGGATGCGCCCTCGGCTACCAACACACGCGCGATCGCCTTGCCAATTCCGCGGCTCCCGCCAGTGACAAGAGCAATTTTCCCGGTCAGTTGAAGGTCCAAAGTCCTCGCCTCCTCGGCAGTTCAGCGGGCGGGCGATCCAGGGACGATCCCCGTGACCGTGGTTTCGATGCTGTAGACGCTGGTCCCAGCCGTCATGAAGAGCGTCGAAAAGCCATCGCCGCCGAAGGTGATGTTCGCTGCGTGCTCGTCCAGCTCAAAGACGCCCAGGTACTCCCCGGCTGCGGTATGAACGGAGACGCCGCCCGCGCCCGTGGTCCAGAGGCGTCCATCGGAGTCCACTTTCATGCCATCTGGGGCGCCCCGCCGCGGGTCCTCGGATTGATCGAGAAAGAGCATCCGGGCGCCGAGTGAAAGGTCTGGGTTCACTTCGTAGCGCCAGATCAGCCGTTCCTGGGAGTCTCCAATGTAGAGATGGGATTCGTTGGGCGAGAACGCCAGGCCGTTCGGCTGGCTGAAGCCCTCGCCCACCACAAGGTTTAGCAAACCACCGGGATCGATCCGGTAGACGCCGCGGAATGGCAGCTCGGGGTGTTGGCCTTCGGATCCGAAACGCGGGCTGCGACCGCTGTCGTCGCCGTACGTCGGGTCCGTAAAGAAGACGGCGCCTGAAGAGTGGATAACGAGGTCGTTCGGGCTGTTCAGTGGCACCCCATCCCAGGAAGTCGCGAGTGCGGTGGCTGTGCCCGGCGTCACGTAGGGTCCACGCGAGACCCGGCGGCCGCCGTGCTCACAGGCCAGGACGTTTCCAGCGGAGTCCAGCGTTAGGCCGTTGGACCAGCCGCTTGGCTCGCGGAACACCTCCGCAACCGTGGTCGCGGGGCGCCAGCGGTGCATCCGGTTGCCCGGTATGTCGCTGAACACGAGGGCGTTGTCCGCCGGAATCCAGATCGGTCCTTCAGTGAAGCCGAACCCGGTGCAGAGGCGAGTCGCTTCAGAGCGAAGGAGGGCGGAGAGTCCATTGTCGTCATCGATGCGCATAGTGCCGCGATTCTGTCACAACACGGCCTCTCTGTGCGGCTACCACCCGGCTGCCCTTCACTCCGGCGCCTGCCCGCCGATCTCGCCAAGCATGCGTTCAAACGGGCTGGGCCGCTCGTATGGCAGTCGGCTTATGTCTTTCAGAGCCGCTACCAGGTCGAGTCGCGGGACGGCCTGCGGTTCCATGCAGTAGACGAACGCGGCCGCGCAGTAGTCATCCACGCGCTCAGCGATGCCCCGGGCGAGCACTCCTGGCGACGGGTGCATCTGCCAGCCCGCGCCGGCCGCCGGATTTGTCACCTGGTAGCGTTCGAACTCTGCCTCCTGGCCCTGAGCGAACGTCGCGAAGCCGATCTGCTGAATCGTCACTCGCAGTTCCCGTTCGAAAGTGATCGGGTCGGCCACGTGCCAACGGTAGAACCCGACGAAGTCGGGATTACTCCGGCGACCGGGCTCTCGCACGTCCAACGGGACGCCCGCGTAGGGAGCGATGTGCGCACCCATTCCCCAGGCAGTCCCAACGTAGTCCTCCAGCCCGGTGCCGCAGATCGTGGGAAGCTCGCTATCGCCGTCGCGAAACACTTTCACCTCGCCCTCGCCGTACCACGCCGCCGGGTCGATCGTGCGCACGCCGATCGCGCATCCAAGAAAGCGGCCCGGCCCGCGAATTCCGTCCGCAATGACAAAGTCGCGACGCAGCTGGGTGGGATTCTCGCGTCGAAAACTGACGTGCAGGAAACCGGCGTCCGCAGGCAGAGCGGGCTGAAGTGTGTAGTCAACCTGGTAGTAGAGGTCCATCGGCCGCTTCGAGCCGTTCACTAGTTCGATTCTCAAGCCCTTGGTAAACGGCATGGGGAAGTACGCGTTGAATCCTCGCCCTTCGTGGACCGAGGTCAATGCGGACGCGTACGCGACCGGGCGGCCGTGCGGGAGGCCGAAGAAATCGAGGCAAGGCACTGAGATACTCGGCTCGGCTGAGCCATCGTAGAACGCCTCAAGCACCATCGCTCGCATCGTTTCCGGTGGCGCCGGAGGGAATGTCATCCAAATGTGGCGAACCGTACCCGGGCCCGTCAGGTCGGCGAGGACAACGCGCTCGCCAGGGGCCAGTCGGCGCGACGGTGCGCCCTTGCGACCATCGTGCGTCCGGCCGCCCGATCCCCTGGCCCCGGTGGGGTTTTCAAACGTCGCTGCCCGCGAATCCAGCGAGCGGTCAATTCGGGGTGGGTCCAAATCGCTGAGCATCGCCGGATCCTACATCGTCGGGGCGGCGATGGCCGGTTCGGGCTTTCCCCAGTCGTACCCTGCCTGCAAAGTAGACTCGCAGACAATGATCGATCGCCGGACAATCCTTGTGGCCGCCGGTGCCAGTGCGTTGACACTCGCGCTCGTGTGGCTTGTCAGCGCATGTCGCGCCGAAAGTCCTGCCGCGAGCAACCATTCGGCGGCGGTTCGAGCGACGCCCACTCCCAGCGCCGCCAACCAGGGGCCGCCGTCGTACACCGTGGCCGACCTCGGCGTGAAGCTCGCCTATGCGCGGGTGGCCGCTTCCGGAATCGGCACGCTGGTGATCGAGAGCGTTGCCGGGGCCAACGATGTCCCGCGGGCGAAAGGCGTGTTCAGCGGTATCGCCTGGTCTCCGGACGGACGGCTGTTAGCGTTGAGCTACGGGCCAGCCGCTGAATCGCAGGACGTTTACGTTTACAACACAGAGTCGGGGGATCTGAAGCAGCTCACGACTGATGGACGAAGCCGGAGGCCGACGTGGTCGCCCGATGGCACGTTCATCGCGTTCAGTATCGGCGGCCCGGCACACGGACAGGGCCCCGTGTTCACGGTCGCGGTGACAGGTGGACAACCAAGAGCGCTATCGCGCGACTCACGCCACGACGACCCGGCCTGGGCGCCAGATGGTTCCGCCATCGCCGTCTCGCGTGAACCCGGGACGATTGCCTTACTCTCGCCCACCACCGGCGAAGAACAGAAGTTGGTCAACCTCTTGCGCGAATCTGAGCCGAGCTACACCTCGCTGGATTGGTCCGCAGAAAGCGACGCCCTGGCGGCTACGGTGCGGATTGGCTCCGGCCTGGCGATCGTCGTCGTGGGAGACAAACTGACGTCCCAGCGGCAGATCGGCGGCGCCTTTCTTGGAAACCCGGCGGACCCGGCCTGGGTGCACCCCTCATGGGTGCCTGGCTTTCCGAAACTGATCGCGGCATCCGCAACAACTGGCGACCTTCTGCTGGTTGACCTCGCCGCCTCCGCCACGGACATGCCGTCAGGAGCACCTTACTCGCCCGTACAGGTGCTCGTGCCAACGACAACGAGTTCGAAGTTGGCGTTCCCAGCGGTCTACGGGCCGCGCTCGGCTGGCGGGTCATCCATCGTTTAGGCCACCTCGGCAAACAATTCAGACGCCTCGCCTGTTGTAGAGTGCCCTCACTTCGCACATCAGGAGAGCAACGTTGAAAGACTTCAAGGGCAAGGTTGCCGTTGTGACCGGCGCGGCGAGCGGCATGGGGCTGGCGTTTGCACACAAGTTCGCCGAAGAGGGCATGAGCGTCGTGCTGGCGGACATCGAAAGTGAACCGCTGGCCATGGCCGAAGCCGCCCTCAAGGAAAGAGGCGGCGATGTGCTCGCCGTCCGCACCAATGTGATGACCGAGGAAGACGTGAACCGCCTTGCCGACGCCGCGTTTTCGCGCTTTGGCAACGTCCACGTCCTCTGCAACAACGCTGGGGTCGCCGCCAGCGCCGCCACGCTCCGCTCTCGTCCCTGGGAATCGTCACTAGCCGACTGGGAGTGGACGTTCGGCGTGAACTTCATGGGCGTCCTCTACGGCATCCGCGCATTCATCCCGCGCATGTTGGAGAAGGGCGAGGAAGGGCACATCGTGAACACCGCATCGATGGCGGGCCTGTTGACGGGCGCGAACCCGTACAACATCTCGAAGCACAGCGTGGTTT
>JBDTVB010000218.1:0-4502 GCA_040007415.1 Anaerolineaceae bacterium | reverse complement strand
GCCTGGCGGCGTTCGATCTTGGCGATGATCGGGGTATCCGCGCCCAACCCTGCCAGCAGGCTCCGCGCGCGCACGATGTCATCGGCGTCCCGAACGAAGCTGAGCGCGAAGAAGTCGACACCGGCGGCGACACCGGCCTTCAGGTACTCCTGGTCGCGCCCGGTCAGGGCGGGCATGGTGAGGCTGGTGTTGGGGAAGCTGACACCTTTGTGGGCACCGAGGACGCCACCGGCAATTACGTCGCAGTCCAGCCCCTCAGGAGACACGGCTGCGACCGCGAGCTCGATCTTGCCGTCATCCAACAGCACGCGGTCCCCTACGCTGACGTCCTCCGTGAGCCGCGGATACTCGACGCTGAAGCGCGCTTCCGTACCGAGAACCTGGGCGTTTGTCAGCCGGGTGCGAGCGCCGGCGTCCAGGACGAGAGATCTTCCGCCCTGCGTTTCACCGGTGCGAAGCTTCGGCCCGGCGAGGTCCATCAAGATCCCCACCTGCTTGCGTGCCGACAACGCAACAGCGCGAACCAGCTTCACGGTGGCGAGATGTTCGTCCATGGTGCCGTGGCTGGTGTTCAGCCGGACAACGTCCATCCCCGCCTGGACCATGGCTGAAATCGTCTCGGCAGTCGACGAGGCAGGACCGAGCGTGCAGACGATCTTGGTTCGCCTCATGGCTGGTCTCGCTGATGCCCGAGGATGGGTGGGTGGGTGTCCGCAAGCAATCCGAGA
Source organism: Anaerolineaceae bacterium (assembly GCA_040007415.1). Lineage (GTDB taxonomy): Bacteria > Chloroflexota > Dehalococcoidia > Tepidiformales > Tepidiformaceae > PNKC01. Next base: position 3,774 of record JBDTVB010000218.1, on the reverse strand, counting down.
AGCACATTGACAGTGTAGCAACACCGTCTGCGCGCTCCGCGCCCGACGACCCGAGATTGTGCTAGAGTCCGGCCCAATCTCACCCAGGGGACAGAACCATGATTCGCACTGCTTTAGCCACCATCCACGAAAGTGAAGAGGGCCACGTAGCGCCCGGTGTCGCCAGCCTCATCGTTGGCGCCGGAGCGATAATCCTGGCGATTGGCGCCGCCAGCGACAGGGGGCCGCTGACGATCATCGGCGGGATTGTGCTCGCCGTCGCATTTGTTGGCTATGAGATCGCGCACCACCGCTCAGTCGATGCCGACCTCTACAGCCGTGTCGACAAGCTGGACGGGAAGTAGCGAACGGAACAGGAGCTCGCCGCTTCCCCCGCCGGCGCAACAGGGGTAGGGTAGCACCAAACCTTAACGTGAGGGTGAGGCGCTGCGCTCTTACTTCCGCCGGACGTTTTACTCGCTCGAAGACAAGCAATTCAGGGTTCTCTGGCTCGGGACGCTGTTTTCGTTCCTGGGCATGCAGATGCAAGTCATCGCCCGCGGATACCTTGCGTATGACCTGACAGGGAAGAACAGCGCACTTGGCGGCGTGATGCTGGCTTTCGGCGTGCCGCAGCTGTTACTGGGCCTCTGGGGTGGGGTGCTGGCGGACCGGCTGCCCAAGCGGAACCTCTTGGTGGTCTGCCAGGTGATTATCGCCGTCAACTCAGCGTGGCTGGCGACGATGATCGAGATGGGCGTGGTTGAATACTGGATGCTGATCGTGGCGGGAGTGGTGCAGGGCGCCGGCTTTGCCTTCATCGGGCCCGCCCGCCAGGCGTTCATCAGCGACCTGGTGGGCAAGGACGCGGTCGGCAACGCCGTGGTCCTCCAGCAGTTGAGCATGAACAGCACTCGCGTCATCGGCCCCTCGATCGCTGGCGCGATGATTGCGATCCCGCTGATCGGCATCGCGGGCGTCTACTACGTGACCACCGCCGGGTTCGTGCTCGCCACAGTTACCATGCTTCGCTTGCCCCGCGGAGAACCGCGCCGAGCGAATCGCCCCTCGCCGATCGTCGACATGATCGAAGGGCTCCGATACGTGAAGAGCCGCCCTTCGATCCTCCTGCTCATCCTCACATCGTTCTCTGTCGTGATGATCGGCTTCCCGTATCAATCATTCCTGCCATCGATCGCGAAAGACGTCTACCACGTCGGTGCCGGCGGGCTGGGCGCCCTGTCATCGGTCGGCGCGATCGGCGCGGTGGTGGCAACGATCGGGGTTGCGACATGGGCCGGGCACCGACGCGCGTGGGGCGCGCAACCGATGCTGGCGCTCGCCTTCGGAGTCGCCACAATCGTGCTCGGCTTCGCTTCAAACCTGCTGATGGGGCTGGTTGCCATGGTCTTCGTGGGGGGCCTGGCAAGTGCGTTTCAGTCGCTCAACAACTCGCTCACAATGTCTTATACCGACCCCGATTTCCACGGCCGGGTGCAATCGATCTCCATGCTCAGTTGGAGCCTGTTCGGCCTGATGGCGCTGCCTATCGGAATCGTCGCGGACCATATCGGCATCCAAGAAACGCTAATGCTGCAGGGCAGCGTCGTGCTCCTGCTGGTGCTCGCGTTGCAGATGATGGGGCGAACGGCCTCAGTGGCCGCCGATCGGAAGCCGCGGATAGTGGGCGGGATGGGATCGGCTGGCGCCCCCGGCGGCGGCTAAGGACAGAATCCTGGGTGACTACTCGTGCTTGCTGCGCTCGGCGATCCACGCGTTGAAGTTCGCCGGGCGCTTTTCGCGGAAGGCCGCCACCCCTTCGCGGGCGTCCGGGTGGTGATCCGAGATTGCGGTCTTGGCAGCGATCTCATCGAGGGCGTGGTTGAAGGTCATTTCAGCGGCGTTGTAGATGGAACGCTTGAGGAGCCGCATGGAGACCTGCGGGCCGTTCGCCAGCTCCGACGCCAGGGCCATCGTGCGGTCCATGAGCTGCGCGCCGTCAACCACCTCGTGGACGAGCCCGAGCTCTAACGCCTCATCTGCGGAGACGATGCGCTTGCGCATGAGGAAGTCCATGGTCTTCGCCACGCCGATGAGCTGGACGAGCAGGAACTGGCCGCCTTCGTCTGGCAAAAGGCCGAAGCGCAGCGTTGCGCTGCCCATGCGTGCCTCCCGGGCGGCGATCCGAAAATCGCAGGCGAGGGCGAGCGAAAGGCCGGTCTGGATGGCAACGCCGTTAATCGCTGCAATGCAGAGCTTGTCGAGATTGCGGACCGCGACATTCAACGGCTGTGAGATGTGGCGGAGGCCTTCGTAGGTGCCGATCTCGTTGTGATGCCCGCCGAAGATCTTGGGCACCAGACCCGCGCGGTCTGGTGGCCGTCGCCCGCTCAGGTCGTCTCCCGCACAGAACGCGCGCCCGCTGCCGGTGAAAACAACGACCCGCACCTGGTCGTCCATCTGGGCCTGGACGAGCATCTCCGTCATGTCCCGCTTGCACTCCTGGGTGAAGCCGTTCAGCCGTTCAGGCTCATTAAACGTAAGGACGGCGATGCCGGGGTCCTGGATGCTGACTTCGAAGCCGCGAAATTTTCCTGTGTCCATGGTGTGGTTCTCCTCGTGGGCGGATCCTGCGTCTTTCGCGGGGAGTCTGCAATGGTTTCGGCTTGACGGTTCGCGGCGCGGACGGCTTGCCAATTGTGGCGCCCATGCCGATTCTTCTAACGAAGTTCTAACGCAGCGACGATGTGGATGAGGAATTGGCCAACGACGAGGTGACCCGCAGGCGCCACTCAGCACTTCCCGCGATCTTCAGCGGAGTGCTTCTGCTGGCGGTGCTTGGCGTGCTTGCCGGGGCCGCGCTGCTGCCGGCAAAAGCCGCCCATGGCGACAACGGCCCCGTTGTGCAGGTACCAACCGCTACTCCAACGAGCAAGCCGACGCGGACACCGACGCCGCGCATCCCTCGCCTGGCGCCAACGGCGACACCATCGCCCACGCCCGCCACCTATCGGCGCGTGGTCCCCGGCCTCTCGAACGAAGCTCTGCCAACAGTGCCCCCGCGCGCGGTTCTTGACATGTCCGGGCTGCGGCAATCGCTCCAGGCCGCAGTCGACAGATTTCCGGTCTCGGGCGCGTACGCGATCGCCGTGACGGACCTCCAAACTGGGGCCTCCGTAGACGTCAAGGGCGAAAGCTACCAGCTTTCGGGCTGCATCATGAACGTCTTCGTACTGGTATCGGCGATGCTGGACGTGCAGCAGGGCGCCTATCCCCTGGACGATGTCAGCGGGACGATCGCCGCGACCATCTGGAGTTCAAACACCTCCACAGCCCGCGCGCTCTACCGCAAGACGGGCGGCAACGACCTCGGAGCCGGGTTGCGTAAGGTGGGGCGGTTGATGAACGAGCGAATGGGCATGGAAGGCACCCTCATCGATCATCCGCCGGGCTACCCGGCCGAGACACTGGGCAGGGACCCGAACAACTGGATCTCGGCGAACGACGCGAATCGCGGGCTGGCCGCGATTTGGAATGGCGGCATCCTTTCCGACCCGTACCGCGTTTACCTTCTCGATGCAATGCTCCAGGTGAGTCCCACACTGAACTACCTCCTCGCCTACAATCCACATGGCCGGGTCAGCCACAAGAACGGCTGGCTCTTCGAAGACGGCGGCTGGGTCGATAACGACTCTGGCATCATTCGTTTCACGAAAGACGGCACGGAGTACGCGTACGCCATCACCTTCATGTCCCAGGATGTTGACCAGTTCAAAGCCGAAGTGCCGCTCGGCC
>JBDTVB010000217.1:0-4521 GCA_040007415.1 Anaerolineaceae bacterium | reverse complement strand
CCTCCGGCGGGCATCGTTCCAACCAGATGTTTTGCCTCGTCCGATCTGACCCTGAGGCGCCAAAGCATCGGGGGATCAGCTTCCTTCTGATTGACGACATCAAGAATCAATCGGGATTGACGATCCGCCCGCTCGTGAACATGGCTAACCGCCACCACTTCAACGAAGTGTTCTTCGAAGATGTGCGGGTGCCGGCACGCAACCTGATCGGCGAAGAGAACCGCGGCTGGTACGTCGGGATGACCTTGCTAGACTTCGAACGGTCTGGCATCGGTACCACGGCAGCGCAAAAGAAGACACTCGAGAACCTCGCTCGCACACTTCGGCAGGGGCCAGCCGACATTCGGGCGAAGTACCGTACCAAGCTGGCCGACTTTGTGGTCGCCAATGAGGTGGGACGGTTCCTGGGCTACCGCATCGGCTACATGCAGGCGAACGGCATCGTCCCGAACTACGAGGCGTCGGTTGTGAAGATCTACCAGTCCGAACTGGGCCAGCGGATCTACAACTTCGGAATCAGCATGCTTGGACTCGCCGGGCAGATGGTGCCCGAAGAGTCACGCGCTCCGCTGGGTGGGGACTTGCCGGAGTCCTATCTCCAGTCCGTTCCATCGACGATCTACAGCGGGACGAACGAGATCCAGCGCAATATCATCGCCACGCGGGGACTGGGACTGCCTCGCGGCTAAGGGTCGCTTCCACCGATGTCACAAGAGCCGCCCCTGCTTCGGGGGCGGCTTCTTGCGTAGAGGTGCTGACGCAGCCTCGTGTGCCCCAGGCGCGGTAGAATGAGCGTGTGCTTGCGCCTGGCCGGTTCGAACGCCGAATTGCGGCCACCGGGACCATCTCGCTGTTGAGCGTCCTGTTGTTTTTTGGGGCACTCGCATACTGGCAGGTTTGGCGGACTGACCTCGCCACGGACGCGGGCAACCCACGCGCGCTCGCCGGTTACAACGATCCTCGCCGGGGCCGAATCCTCGATCGCAGTGGGAACGAACTGGCCGTTTCCCTCCCTAGCGGGCAGCGACGCTATACCGACGCATCGGTCGCACATGCCGTGGGTTACCTGGATGCACGGTTCGGTGCGCAAGGCGCTGAGCTGGTGTTCAACGAAGAACTCTCAGGGAAGGCGGGGCCTTCGTTCAGCTCGGCGCTGAACGCTGAGTTTCTACGAACCGGCCAGCGTGGCTTCGATATTCAGCTGACCCTCGACCCGGTTATCCAGCGCGCTGCGGCAACCGCACTGGGAGCGCGAAAGGGCGCAGTGATCGCCATCGACCCGAGAAACGGCGAAGTGCTTGCAATGGTCAGCGTGCCCACCTACGACCCCAGTGCCATGGCCAGTGCCGGCGATGCCCTGGCCAATGACCCCAACTCGCCGCTGCTGAACCGCGCAACCCAGGGACTCTATCCCCCAGGGTCCACGTTCAAGACGGTAACGGCGTCCTCGCTGCTCGAGAACAAGGTGATCACTCCCGAGACGGTCGTCACTTGCAAGGACAAGGTAGTCATCGATGGTTTCCCGGTGAGTTGCAGCAACGTCGTCCAGGGGCCAGGAACTTACCCCTTCAAGAACGCGTTCGCTTTCTCCGTGAATGCCATATTCGCCGAGCAGGGCGTGAAGCTGGGCTGGGACCGGCTGCTGGAGACGGCAAGCAAGTTCGGGTTTGGGAGCCGGTTGCCTTTCACGCTGCCCACGGCGAAGACTCAGGTGTTTGCTGCTGGCTCGCCACAGACCAAGACCTTGCTCGCAAGCACGGCCTTTGGCCAGGGCGAGATACTCGCGACACCGCTGCAGATGGCCGAAATCGCCGCGATCATCTCGAACGACGGCGTCCTGATGAGCCCGCACCTCGGCCTCGCCGTGCTCGACGGCTCGCGGGTGGTCGAGAAGCTCGAACAACCCTTGTCGAAACGTGTGTTGCAGAGCGACATTGCACGAACGATGCGCGACTTGATGGTGGCGGTGATCGACAACGGCCAGGCTGCCGGAGTGGCGATGTCCGGCGTGAAGATCGGTGGAAAGACCGGCACGGCGGAGCTTTCGGACGATGGCACGTCGCATGCGTGGTTCATTGCGTTCGCACCTGCGGAGAATCCGGTGATTGCCGTCGCTGTTGTGGTTGAGCGTGGGGGCCGCGGCGGCGAGGTGGCGTCCCCGATCGCGGGACAGGTGATAAAGGCGGCACTGCGCCGATGAGTGACGATGTGCCGCGGATCGAGAAGTTACTCGAAGGTGCCGCGAGGCGGGTGAGCGGGGGAGGGCTCCATCCCCTCGAGCTGCTCCAGCGTGTGCGGTCCGCGGCGGAGGCCAGCCTCCAAGACGGAGTGGTGGCAAACGATTTCACGATTCGGCTCAATGGCGGCGACTACACGGCGTACCAGCCCACATTCGGCGCGCTGCAGGATGAAATGCGGTCCATGCTCGATGAGTTGGAGCGAAAACGCGGCTGGTTACGCCTCGGCGAACGGAGAATCGGGTTCGTACAGAGTCCGGAGGTGCAGAAGGGCCTCGCAGCCGTGGAGGCACGCTTTTCCGACCCACGCCATCGCGATTTCGCGGTGCCAACCGGAGCGACCCAACGCATTCGCCGTCATCGCAACCTGGTTCTGTGTCTCGCTGACGGTTCTTCGGTCGCGCTCTCGCACACGCCGTTCAGCGTCGGACGTGGCCCGGGCAACGATTTGGTGCTCCCCGTCCTCTCAGTGTCTCGGCAACACGCAGAAATAGTTAGCACTGAGGTCGGCCTGGTCATCCGCGATCTTGGGAGCCGGAACGGGCTCGTAGTTCTCGGAGCGCGCGTTTCGGAGCACAGACTCGATGGTGGCGACCACGTCACCCTGGGGGACGTCGAGCTCTGGTTGGGGGCGCAGTGAGCGGGTCAGGCGAGCTGCTTCTACTTCGCCTCGCGTTGATCGCGATCATCTTCCTCTTCGTGCTGGTTACTGCATTGACCATGCGAGCCGGCCTTCGGACGACGGTGCCGTTGGCGCGTCCTCGGCAGCCGGTTCCAGCGCGGATGGGCATGCGCCTTTTGGTCATGTCTCCGGGTGAGACGGGCCTGTTGCCGGGGGCGGAATTCGCGGTTGCCGGGACAATGACCCTCGGTCGGGACAGTGACAACGGGATCGTGCTTGGTGACGCGTCGATTTCGAACCGGCACGCCCGCCTGGAACGAGTGCGAGACGGTTGGCAGCTTACCGACCTGGGTAGCACCAACGGGACGTTCGTGAACGGGCGCGGGATTTACGGTGGCGGCGTGGTACTGAGAGGCGGAGAACAGATTTCATTCGGCGCCGTCACCATGAGGGCGGAGCGATAGCCGTTTCGCCGCGACGGTTCGACGCGCCAATCATCAGCCCGACCAGGACGAAGTTCACGATCAGGCTGGACCCCCCATAGCTGACGAATGGGAGCGTAATGCCCGTTGTGGGGATGATGCGCAGGTTTCCGGCGATAATAACGGCTGCTTGCGTGGCGATGAGCAGGGGGATGATGGCCATCAGCAGGCAGCCGTAATCGTCGGACATGCTGAGTGACACGCGGAGGCCCGCAAACAGAAGCAGCACGTAGAGGAGGACGACGCCTATGGCACCGGCCAGCCCCAGTTCCTCGGCGATCGAGTCGAAGATGTAGTCGGTGGTGGCTGCTGGAACGGTGTCTGGTTGGCCGAGTCCGAGCCCCTCGCCGGTGACGCCGCCCGCCTGGATGGCGTAGAGGCTTTGCACGGTCTGGTAGCCGCTGGTGTCGGCGGTTGCGTAGGGATCGAGCCACACGTCAATTCGCGCACGAACGTGGTCGAACGCGAAGTAGCCGAGGATTCCCGTGCTGGCGAGAAGAAGCAGCCCGCCAAACACGAAACTGAGCCTTCCGGTGGCGACATATAGTGCACCTATCGTCAACAACAACAAGAGGGCGATTGAACCAAGGTCTTTGAGAAGCGCGAGGGCGGCAATGGCGATGAAGAGTGTCGCCAGCAAAGGGAGCAGGTATGGCAGTGCAGAGTACGAACGCCCGCCGAAATGAAGCCGCGGCGAGGCCAGGACGCTCGCTTCGTCCGCGAGGTAGCCGGCAAGGAAGACCACGAGGAAGAGCTTGATCAGTTCGGTCGTTTGGACCGTCTGCCCGCCGACGGTGATCCAGAGGCGCGCTCCGTTGATCGTGGTCCCGAACAAGCCAGTCGCGACGAGGAGGAGCACTGCGACAAGCGCAGAGGTGTACTTGTACGAGCGAAGGCGCGGATAGTCGCGTGCCGCCCACGCAGTCGCCAACATCAGGGTTACTCCTAGCGTGATCCAGTTCGCCTGCGAGGCCGCCGCTGCTGGCGCCAGTCTGACGACAAACGCGAGGCCGATTGCCGCCAGCAGCACGACGATGGCATACGGCTGTGCTGCGGCACGAGGCGCAACGATGCGGACGCCTACATGACCGGCCAGTGCCGAGATCAGAAATTGCGTTACGATTCGGGTGGAAGACGCCGGAAAGGAAAACGCTGCGGCGTCGAGGGCGCGCCACGCTAC
>JBDTVB010000216.1:0-4534 GCA_040007415.1 Anaerolineaceae bacterium | reverse complement strand
CGATGATCGTTACGTTGTGCGTGCCGAGGGGCGAGATCAGTGTGGCGTAGCGCCCGCCAGTCACCCCACGAAGGAATGACTGCGCGTGCTTGAGTACGTCAGGCTGGCGTTCCGCTTCATACTTGGACCGAGCGCGTTCCAGAAGGTGCCGTGCGAGCGTCAACGTCGACCATTCGCGGGCGTAAGAACGAAGCCGTTCGAGCAGCGTCTCGCGCTCTGCCAGCAATTCGGACGCGGTGTCGTCGCTGCTCAGGCTGGTGAGCCTTTCGCTCGCCGACCCGCGTTCATCCAGCAGTGCGTCTCGCCGCGCCTCCGCCTCCTTACGTTCTTCGAGGGTGGTGCTGAAGTCAGCGTCAATCTCGCCCATGGTTGTGCCCGCCAGCGTCTCCTTGAACGCCGTACACTGTGCGCCAGGGCCACTGAGCATCACCAGTTTCTGTTCGGCTTCACGGATCTGCTGCTCGAGGCGCGCGGCCTCGGCGTTCTGCGCATCAAGCCACCGCAACTCCTCCGCGTCGGCAGCGCTGGCGGCCGTCAAGAGCTTCCCTAACTCGCACTGAGAGTCGGTCAAGCGGTCCTCATTAACCTTGAGGCGACGTTCGCAGTCCACCAGGCTAAACGTGGCCGCGTTGCGGCTTGCGGCGGCCAGGACGGCCGCGTCGAAACGCCGGCACAGCTCGTCTGCAATGGCGCCCGGACTCACGGCGGCCTCTCCAACCACCAGCCCGTGTGGTGTCGCCAGCGCCGTCACGCGCTCTCGGTACCCACGAATATCCTTCTCGATGGCAGCCACCCGGCGATCGGCCTCTCTCAGCTCGTTGACCATCGACTGGGTTGAACCGATGCGTTCGAACATCGTCGCTGCGGTGGCCGGGGCCACGGAATCAGGCAAGCCGCGGGCGACCAACCACGCCCGCCAGCTGGCGCGCGAATCGGCAAGACGAGCCTCTCGTTGCTCGGCTACTTGGAGCAACTCCGCCGCGCGGCGCCTGGCTCTTTCCGCTTCGCGAAGTGCCGACGCCACTCGTTCCTGTGCTGCGGTCCATGCCGTGAGCGCCAACGTCGCATGGTCGAGTTCCTCTTCCATGGCGTCCAAACCCGCCGAACTAACCGGGGCGGTTGCTAGCGGACGAGCCACCTCCCGAAGATGCGCCAGCGCTGCACCTTCGGCCGCCGTTGCTCGCACGATTCGGCCGTCTCCGGCGGTGGCAGGAATTGTCTCGTTGACCTGCCCACCACGAGCAGACCTGAAAGCGAAGGCGGCAACCACGAACATTGGCACGCCGACCAACAGCCCGAGGAACGTCGCTTTTCCACCCAGCGCAAGCCCGGCACCGATCGCCACGATCGCCAGCAGGGCTGCGCTGACGGCCAGCCCACGTTGGCCCGACCCGGACGAACGTGGTGCAGCGTTAGCGAGAGAATCCTCGACCCACCGCTCCACCTGCTCCCGGTTTGACTGGGCGCGCAGGAACTGTTCGAGCGCTGTTCGCGTTTCACGAATGACCGCCCGCCTGGCGCCAATCTCTTCCGCGCTACGCTCGGGCGCGGGCAGAAGCTCCATTTCCTGCCGTACTTCAGAAAGCTTCTCGGTAGTGTTGGTCTCAGTTTGGGCAGTTGCGTTGGCCGCGGCTTTCGATTCGCGGGCCTCCCGATCGGCTTCGTCCAACCTCTGTCGACGTTGCTCCACCTCGTCGCGGAGCGCTATCGAGAGATCGAAATTGGTCACTTTCGTTTCGTCCCACGTCGTTCCGAGACTTGCCAGGGCAGCCTGGAGGTCTCGCCGTTCTTCCGCCGCTTCCTGCTGCCGCTTCGGCAGGTCCCGCAGCGAATCATCAAGACTCCCGCGTTGGCGGCGGATCTGCTCGATCGCATCAACATCAGTGAGCAGTGCTTCGTCCTTGATCGGTTTGGCTACGAGCGCGGCCGCAGCTTCCACTTCAACAAGGGCCTCGCGGACGCCCTCGGTTCCTTCCCGAACGCTCTTTTCGCTGGACTCGAGCCGAGCGATGGCGGACTGGGGGAAGTTCTCCACAACATGCAGGCCCGCCCGTCGCCCCTGCAATTCGAGCAACTCCAGCCACTCACCCCACCCTTTGCGGAGGCGCTCCAGTTCGGTGGATCGCTCGGAAAGGCGCGCGGCCTCGCCCGTCGCCGCATCGAGCTCATCCGCGATCACACTCAATCGCGAGGTCAGCCGCCCGTACTCGGCCGAATCGCCCCGTACCCCGTCCAAACGATGCTCGAGTGCTTGGAGCCTTGTCAGAAGCTCAGCGACATTCTGGATGCTCCCGCCGGGCTTGAACAGTTTCTCGGCACCTTCGCCAAGCACTTTCAAAGCGCCTGGAAGATTCGCTGCGCCAAGGCCGGCGTTGTAAATCTGGCCGGTCACTTCCGGGCCATCAAGGGACTTGCCGGTCTGAAGTTCGCTGAGGCCGAACGCGAAGACGTTCCCGTACATGGCTTCAGTGGCATGGCCGAGCAACCGCCGCAATTCGGTATCGGTCTCGAAGACGTGGCCGTCGTCGGTTGTCACACGAACAGTTCCGCCATGAACACCGGGGCGGCGCTCAACTACATATCGTCGGCCGTCCTCGGCACGCAATACGGCTTTCCCTCCATGCTGACCCCCCGCAAGTGGCCGGTGGAACGCCAGCTTGCCGGGCGCGGAGAAGCCAAAGAGCATGGTGCGAATGAAATCGAGCGTCGTACTTTTGCCCGCCTCGTTTGGACCGAGGAGCACTGTCAGCGGGCTATCGAACGGCCCAAACTCACGCTCATGGAGGTGCCCAAAGCCATCGATCTGCAAGCGCTCGATCTTCACGAAAGCGCCTCGAGACAGGCTGATTCCGCATCGGCGAGCAGCGCGCGCAGTTCCTCCGCATTGGGAAGTTCGTCGCCCAGGTATTTCTTCGCGCGGACGTGGCCGTACAGTGGCGCCAACTCCTCACGAAGTAAGGCGAGCTGAGCCGGGTCCGCCTGGATCTCGTCGACCAGCCGCAGGAGGTCACCGACAAAATCCCCGGCCTGCCGCTGCTCTTCGCGGTCAAACGCGGGCTTTGTCGCGATTTCAACCCTCTCGCACCAGCCGAACGGCGAGCCGCTGGCCCAGTCATCGTTAATCCGCGCCTGAAGCGTTGCGGAGAAGTCAGCCTTTCGCGTTGCGGTGTAGAGCGGCCCCCGACCACGGATCGCCAGGCGGCTAACGACGTCACGACCACCAGCCTCGAACACCCTGGCCACCGCCAGATTGATTGCATCGATCAACTCCTGATCCGCTGACATCTGATCGATAGAAACAGCGACCTGCACCCAGCGCACGGCGCTTACGTCGCGGAAGGAAAGGCGGGGTTCGCGATCCGCGCCAACCTCGACAAGGTAGACACCTCGTTCGCCCGTTTCCACGGGGTGACGACCCTGTGGGTTGCCGGGGTACACCACCACCGGTGCGCGCTGATTCAGCACCTGGCGCGTGTGGACATGGCCCAAGGCCCAGTAGTCGATACCGGTGGACCGCAGATCCTCGACCGAACAGGGGGAGTACGACCCGTGCTGCGGGTTGGCGCCGACATTCGCGTGGAGCAGGCCGATGCTGAAGGTGTCGCCGCTGACTCGTCCGAAACCCGGTACCAGGCTGTGGCGAATGTCGCGCCTCGGATAGCTCACCCCGTAGACCGTGGCCAACCCCGGGCGAGCGGGGTCGAGTTCCACGGCTTGCACCTCGGCGCCGAACTGGTGGCACGAATCGGGGAAGCGCAGGTTCGCCTGCCAGCCGTCCAGCGGATCGTGGTTGCCGTGGCAGACGAACGAACGGATGCCCGCGGCGTCGAGCCGCTTCAGGCCATCAATGAAACGAAGCTGCGCCTTGAGGCTGCGGTCCGCTCCGTCGTAGACGTCACCCGCTACGAGCAGGGCGTCTACGCGTTCGCTCAGGCAGAGCTCGATGATGGCGTCATACGCATCGAAGGTGGCGTCCAGCAGCCTTCGATGGACGTTCGGCGGGGCAGCGCCCTGGATCCCTTTGAACGGGCTATCAAGGTGCAGATCGGCTGCATGCACAAAACGGAAACCCGTCAAACCACCCTCCGCGCCACGGCGAACATTAGTGCTAACGCCGCTTTCGCGTCAACCGCCGTCGCTACCCTGTCCAACATCACCGTCCGGCACGACACGGCCTGTCGCATTGGACGGGTCTACTTGAATCGGTCGGCTGCGAATATCTGCGCCGAGCACGCGACGACCGCTAGTATTGCGGCCAGGATGCGGGAGGCCGAATGGCGACGAACATCAAGGTGGTCTCATTCGGCTCCGAAGCATTTCAGGCGTTGCGCGCTGAGATAGCGGAGGCCCAGCGGGACGATCGGCTCTCGCCGGTGACGGTGGTCACCCCCTCCAACTACGCGGGCCTTTCGCTTCGTCGCCAACTCTCCCGCGAAGCCGCGCTGGTGAACGTACGTTTCCTGGGGTTCAACCGGTTGGCCGAGTTGCTCGGCGGGCCGGCGCTCAGCCGGGACTTGCGACCTCTGACGCCGTG
>JBDTVB010000215.1:0-4534 GCA_040007415.1 Anaerolineaceae bacterium | reverse complement strand
TTGCGCTTCGAACAGCTCCTCGACGCTGGTGGCGCGGACGGTTGCTCCGAGGCCTTCGAAGGCGCGTGTCGGCGCCGCGGTAGCTGTGTACTTCAGGGCGATTCCGTGGCCGCTGCGCGGGTCCCCGTGGACCACCGGGCCGTGCGCGGTGCGCCAGCAATCGATCGTCACCGGTTCGCCACCGCGGACCTTGATTGTCTCGGAGCGGCGTTCGGCGGCGTGCCAGCCGTCCTTCGCCAGGTAGCGGTCGCCATCCGCCCCTTCGAACCGTTCGATATAGAGGTCCTGGTAGTCCGCCTGCGTGTGGGTGATGTTCCAGGCAACGTGGCCGTTGAAGCCGAAGTGCGGGAAACCGGGGAAGCCCGCGAACGTTGCCCCCGCGACGTTGAACTCCGGGCAGCGGAGGTTCACCTGCCAGTAGGCGTTTGGCACGTCCAGGGCGCGGTGCGAATCGTTGCAGATGACTGGCTTGCCGGTGGTTGTGCGCGAGCCGGAGACCACCCAGGAGTTGGAGCCCGCTTCAACTTCGGAGAGGAAGCCGAGGTGCTCGGCGGCGGCCGCGATCTCCGCGTTGGCGTGGTCAAACAGCACCGTAATCGGACCGCCGGGCGACAGGATGAGCGAGGTCTTGAGCGGCGGCAAGAAGTGCAGGCCGCCCCACGTTTCGAAGCCAACGCGCGCCAACAGGCCGCCAAGCGCCATCTTCGATTGCCACAACCCCATCAGCACATGCCGGATTTTGAAGACCGCGACCGACTGCCAGGGCTCCCACGGCTCCGGCGTCACCCCGGTCAAGCCGTACTCCGGTGGCAGCGCAGCGCCTGAACTGAGCAGCGCGTTGACGCCGGCCGCATAGGCTTCGAACATCGCCCGCGTGTCGGCGCTCATGGCGGCGATGTCGGCGCGCGCGGCCGCTTCGAGACCGAGTTTGCGCGCCACGCGATCGGCGGCAAGGCCCGTTGGCCCGGCCGCTTCCGACCAGCGCCCGACGGAACGCAGCCGGTCGTACTCCATCTGCCAGAGGCGGTCCTCGGCGCTGACGAAACCCTGCCCGAACCATGCGTCACGGGCACTCCTGGCAGTCACGTGAGCGATCCCGTAGCCGTCACGTCGGACGCTGATCGGGCCATCCGCACCGGCAACGGTGGTGGTTTTCGTCCTGCTCAGGGTGGTCATTGAACGCCTCGTGCCGGCCAGGTAAGGCGGGCGGGGCAACGATGGCACGTTCACACTCGCATTACAAACGTGGTCCGCGCGGGCGGCTTAGCTGGCGGCAGCAAGATCCGCGTCGTCCGGTGCACGATCGCGTGACGCAGCAAAGGTCGCCAGGGGCGTCAGTCCCCTGCCGCGACCGTCCTCAGTGACGATCCGGTCGCGGCCATTGGCCTTGGCGATGAGCAAAGCGGCGTCGGCCGCCTGGATCGTCTCGGAGAACGACGTGTGGGAGACCGAATTGGCGAGGCCAACGCTCACGGTGAACGCCGGACCGGTAATCTCGACCGATGCGGCCAATTGGCTGCGCACGCGCTCGAGGATCGCGGTCGCGTCGGCAGTGGAGCATTGAGGGAGCACGACGACGAACTCTTCGCCGCCGTAGCGGGCGGGAATGTCGCTCGGCCGCACACTCTCGCGCAGTACCCGGGCGAAAAGTTGCAGCGCCTTGTCGCCAGTGTCGTGGCCGTACTCGTCATTCAGCAGCTTGAAGTGGTCGAGGTCGGCGTAGGCGAGCACGTATGGCGTTCCGTCCAGGATCAGCTCAGTCGCGTCGCGTTCCAGGCTGCGCCTGTTCAGCAGGCCGGTGAGCGGGTCAGTGCGCGCCTCGGTCTCCGAGCGGCTGAAGGCTCGCAGCACGGTCAGGCGGTCGCCCGCCATGCGGGCCACGAGCTGAAGCGATTCGATCACTTCCGATTCGACCGGTTCGCGGGCCGGCCCGAACGTGTGCGGTTCGCGGGCCGGCGCGAACGCGTGGATGACGCCGGTCGCATTCCCGGCTACCTTCACCGGGACACAGATCGCTGTGTTCGGACCGTCCGGCCGCGCCCGAAGGTACCGGCACGAGTCAACGTCTTCGCTACTGGCGAAATGCTGCGTCTGACCATGCACGGCCGCGGGGCAATCCGCCAGCGATGCGACCGGACAGCCGCCGCCAGTTCCCGCCGCGGTGGTCGAGGAGACCTGGAGGAGAGGCGATCGGTTCGAGCCGGAAATGAGCATCTCAGCCCGGATCCCGGGGAGTTGATGGTCGATGGCGTGAGCAACGGTTTCGTAAACCGTGCTTTCGCTGCCAGGCAGCGCGAGGGCCCGGTGGAGCTTCGCCTCGAGCACATTCTGGCGTGCCCACGACTGGTTGGCCACCCAGCTCCGGCGCATGGAGCGAAACGCGAAAAGCCCACCGAAAAGCAGGACGGCGACGACGGCCGCTTCAACCGCAAGCGTCTCGTTCGCCCGCGGGCCGAGCGCGCTCGAAGCGTCGTCCAATTCGGCGGAGATCTGCGCTGCGTACAGTGCGCTGAGACTGGAGAGCACTCGGTCGATATCCACAGAAAGCTGCGCATAGCGCGACACCTGCGCAGCCGAGACCTCGGGAACCGCGAGCAGCCCCACGCTGTATGTGTACTGCTCATCCAAGAGACTATCGAGCTCGGCCTGGAGCGCCAACTCGTTGGGGAAGCCGGCGGTCTTCCGCCTGTAGCTGGCGAAGGCGTCGGAGAACTTCGTGTAGTCGACGCTGATACGCGCGACGAGCGTTGCCCGTTCGCCGGGCGCAACTAAGAGCGCCGAGAGGAGACGGGGGGTAACCTCCTCCAGGACCTTGTGGCTCTCGGCGAGGCTTGCCTGGGCCGGGATCAGACGCTCCTGCACCACGCTTATCGGGGTTCGGGATTGCTGCAGTCTGATGACCTGGAACGATAACACCCCGCTACCGATGACGATGGCCAGGAGGAGGAGCACCCCGATCTGGCGATGCGGTGCGTCCAGAAGCCGCGCCATTGCGGAAAGGCGGTTCGTCTTGCGCGGGCGGATGCGATTCCGAGCCATATTGAGATCATCGGTCGGCCGCAGAGCGAAGACGAGGGGAAGCAGCCACGATCTGCATCAGATCGGGCGCGTTTTCGTGGCCTCCCGCCAATCCGAAGTACTCCAATAGGGCTCCCCCCGTTCAAGCTTCCGCGTAACCATCCGCGGGGTGGCGGCCGCTGCTCGTTGCCGTTCGCGAATCCAGGCTGGCCGGCGAGCGGCTGCGACGGCTGCCCCTTGGTGCTAATCGCCCTGCTGCGAACGCTGATCTCCCATGGCCGTATCCCTCTCCTCAACCCTCGCCGCCCACCAGAAATCCAACCGCCGCCGCCCTGCGCTGGCCGTCACCGCCTCAGCCCTCCGCTTCGGCGTCGAACACCCACGCTGGACGCGCTACTACACCGGGGCCGAGGCAGACGGCCCTTCGGCTGTCGTCGTTGCAGCCGACGGCTCACTCGTTCGCGCGCGTAACAACGCCGGTTCCCTGGACTACATGCGCGTCTTCGCCCCCGATGCCTACTCCACCTACAGCACCTGGACGACGATCGTCGCCGTCACCGCGGGCAACGCGATCGCCCTCGCCAGCAAAGCCAGCGAGCTATTGCTCGCCTACGTCGATAACGCCGGGCTCACCATCAAGGTCCGCACCAGCGCCGATAACGGCCTCAGCTGGAGCGCCGCCACGCTGATCGTCACCGAGGGCGCCGCGATCGTCGGCATGGCCGCCGCCTATCGCCCCAATGGTGACGCCTTGCTGCTCTATTGCGTCGGCACCGACGTCAAGCGCCTTCGCCGCACCGCCGGAGTCTGGGCCGGAGCGGGCACCGCGTGGAGCCGCGCGGGCAGCGTCGCTACCCTCACGGGCGTCGCCACCGCGCACGACGGTTCGGACTTCTCGACCATCGTCACCGGCACCGCCGTCACCTCCACCAACCCCACCGTCTGGGGCGCGATCTTCGGCGATGGCGGAGTCGTTGTGTCCAACAACTGGAGCGGCCTTGCCGTCATCACCGATGCCGACGCCCTCAGCACAACCACCTTCGCCGGGCCCGCCGCGATCATGCTCGGCCTCATCCCAACCGCCAGCTACCGCCACAAAGAGACAGGCAACGTCGCCTTCGACCGCGCCTACACCGCCCACACCGATATCACCGGCCTGCCCACCGGCACGTGGACGGAGCCCGCCCCCCACGAGGCCAGCAGTGCCTCCGGCATGAGCATGGCCCAGGGTAACGGCGTCCGCACCAACCTGTTTGGCAACGGCGGCTTCGAGACGAATACGACCGGCTGGATCACCAACGGCGCGGGCGTCACCATCGCCCGCACCACCACCACCCACCAGTACGGCGCTGCCGCCGTGCAGGTCTCGGTCGTCAACGCGAACTACGGCCAAGGCCTCAAAACCTCCGGCGGATTCACCCTCATCAACGGGCAGAGCTACACCTTCTCCCTCTGGTGCTGGACGCTCTCGGGCACCCTGGACCTGCAGCTTTTCGTCGACGACGGAATCGCCACG
>JBDTVB010000214.1:0-4548 GCA_040007415.1 Anaerolineaceae bacterium | reverse complement strand
GTTGCGGATTTACGAGCGGTTCTATCGTACCGATGAAGCGAAGAAGTCAGTATCGGTGGGCATCGGATTAGGCCTTGCGATTACGCGGGACCTTGTCTCGGCGCTCGCCGGAACCATCGAACTCAGTAGCCAAATTGGCCGTGGGTCGACGTTCGAAGTTAGCTTTCCAGCCAGCAGCCCGATTTCCGAAGGATCCTGGTGACTCAACGCGGCATGCTCGGTTCGCCGATTCCGAAGATCCGGTCGACCACAGTCAAACCGTCCCCGCAGTGGACGCTGGTACTGCGCGCCGATGGAGTGCGCCCCACCTGCTTGAATCTGGGCGTCACCGAGCGTAGGGCACTTCTCACCTTGACACTCCAAGATTCTGGTGCTCGTCCCTCATCCGCCTCAGCTGACGGTTGGCCGAACGAACACGAACTGGCTACCCCAGGGCGAACCCGGCGGCGGCGGTAGTGCCGACGAGCGATTTTGGATGCTCGGCGACGGCAGTCCGCGAACCGGCGGTTGTAGGGGCGACGCTCCCAATTTTCTTGACAGGGGAGACGACGGCGACCGCTAAGGTCGCGAGTTCAACAAGAGGTGAACCAGCGGGTGGCTGCTTCGGTCGGCAGGTCCCTGGCTGCGCGCCACTGTCAGAGACGCTTCGAACCGATTTTGGATGCCTGCGATTTCAGCTCTGACTTGCTCTTGGCCATTCTTGCACCCACGCTTTCGAGCTCCGCGGTAGGCATCTTTGCCGCCAGGGGAAGCATCTCTGTCTCTTCTTCTTTGATGTGATGCCGCACGTTTTCGGCAAGAACTGTGAACTTAGCCTGGAAATCCACGCCCGTCTTGCCGCCTTCGAGCATCTGCTTGAGTTCGGCAATGAGCAGATGCACCACGTGGTGCTCCTGTTCCGCTTCCGCCATCACCATCTCATCCCCGACGGCCTTATTGACCGCCGGATAGAAGATCTCTTCCTCGATCTCCGCATGGATCTCCAACTCCGTGATCGCTTCGCGGGCGATGCGCGCCATGCTGCGCTTGTCAGCCGCTTCGAACTCATCGAACAACTTCTTCACCACTTTGTGGTCATCTTTGAGCATCTTGATCGGATCGTGTTCCAAGGTCAGGTATCCTTCCTTCGGGTGGTTTGTTTACGCTGGGGTCGGCACGTGTTGGGGCCGTGTACCTAACCTATGCGACATCGCTTGCGAACCGGTTTCGACTTCAAGAGATTCGTAACGAAATCATCTCGACCGTTTGGAGGGTCAGAGCCCGCTCCCTCCGAGTAAAGACCGTCGCGCACCATCTCCGATTGCAATGCCGCCGCAACGGCCACGACTGTCCACTTGAGTCCCACGCAAGCAGCCCAAGGCTACTGTCCTCGCATCAACGAAACGGAGAACATACTTCATGTCCCGCACCCTCCACACCCAGGCGCCAACCACCAACAACGGCCACGCCCACCATTGGCTCATCGAAGAGGCGAACGGCCCTCTCAGCTACGGGCGATGCAAAACGTGTGGTGGTCAAAAAGAGTTCCGCAATTGGCTGCCCGAGACTGACCTCACAACTCGCAGCGAACACGAATTGGCTGCTTGAGTCAGCGCATTTGTCTGCCGGGGGCCCTAACATGGGCCTTGCGGCTCACCCCTCCGGATCCGGCGTAGAGCGCGAGAGCCAACGTAAACATGAACTGTCGATGAGTGGGCATCAATTGAATCCGGCTGGCTCGCCGGCTTTCAGGCCAGCTGCGGGTTCCGCGAGTGCGCGTGCCGCGGGAGGCCCCTGTTGTGGCCAGAGCGGCGAGTTCATCCTGCCGAGTGTCAGCCTTTTTTGAATGCTTGTTGAACGTTTGGTCAAGGTGACCCGCAAACGCCTAGCGGTGACAGTTGGACGCCGCGTCCGTATGCTCGCCTCACTGCTTGGAGGCGAACTTGACCATGGCTAGCCAACCGCTGGTGCTCGCCGTCGATGATGAGATGGGTATCCTCCGTCTGATCACTCTGGAACTAACGGCCCAGGGATTTCGCGTGATCACGGCCTCCACCGGAGATGAAGCGCTCCACATGGTCGAGACGCAGCGGCCCGATATTGTCCTGCTTGACGTGGTGATGCCCGAAATGACCGGCCACGAAGTGCTTCGAGCCCTGCGTGAGCGCGCGCCGGTGCCGGTCATCCTTGTCACCGCCCGCGACCGCGAAGTGGACAAGGTGCGCGGCCTCGAGCTCGGCGCTGACGACTATATCGTCAAGCCCTTCGGCGCTGATGAAATGGCGGCCCGTATCCGCGCCGTGCTGCGACGAACGGCGGGCGTAGGCGCCGAGCAAGTGGTTCACGCGGGTGACGTGACGGTTGACCTCGGCAAGCGCTTGGTGCATCGCAACGGCGAACAACTCTCGGTGACGCGCACCGAATGGCAGCTACTACAGCACCTCGCCGCCAACGCCGGGAAAGTGATCCTCAGCGGCGAACTCCTCAGCAAAGTCTGGGGGCCCGAGTACCGGGACGACCTGCAGTATCTGCGGGTGTGGGTCTCGCGCCTGCGCCATAAGTTGGAAACGGAGCCCAGCGACCCGAAGATCATAAAGACACTGCCCGGCATCGGGTACATGTTCCAACCGGACGTAGAGTCTCCAGCACCCGTGTAGGGGACTCGTCCCCGCCAGCAATCCCGCTGCGGGGTCTGCAACGCTTCTGCAAGCGAAGGCCGGGAGACGGCTGATCCTTCTGCAACGCCCTCTGGTTGAGCATGCCGGAAGCACTCACACAGCCAGTCCGAATATCGGGGCGGCGAATCGCTGCGCGGTCGAAACGAACTCCGAGATTATCCGCTGGCTCGGCTACGATGACCCTACCACGCGCCGCGCCATGGAAACCATCCCTCCACCGAAGAGGAACACGCCAACGACCTACCCGACCTCATGGACCGAATGGAGAAAGACTAATGACTAATTTCGACGGCAACGGCAAGACCCGCAACAGGATTTCGGGTGACACGGTCATCGCCGACAACCAGCTAAGTGAAGAGGCCCTCGATCAGGTCATCGAAGACTCCTTCCCCGCCAGCGACCCGCCGTCGCATACGCCGACGACGAGTCTCGGGGCGCCGAAGGGCGTGGCCGAGGAACCGGACCAGGCGAGTTGGATGAGTCGCAGCCCTCTGCCATTGACGGCGGTGGGCGCTGCCCTGTCCATCGTGCTCGTCGCGCTCGTCACCTTCATGTGGCGGCGGCGCGCTTAACGTCTGGTCGTCAATAACCTTCGCCGAGCGCGCAACGGCGCTCCCTGCAATCGATCTGCAACGAACCGCCGCCGGCGGCTAGTGCGCCTGCAAGCAGTTGGTGGCGACCATCAGACGCGGGGAACCACAAGTGCTTCCCACAAACAAGGAGTTCTCAATGGACAAAGATTCGACTACAAACAAAGCCAAAGGCCGGGCGAACCAAGCAGTGGGCGCGGCCCGTGAAAAGCTCGGCGGCGCCACCGGGAACGAAGGCATGGAAGCCAAAGGCCAGGAGCAGCAGCTCAAGGGCGATTCGCAAGAGACGCTCGGCAAGGCACAGGGCGCTGTGAAGGAAGCTGGTAAGGCTGTCAAAGGCGCCGCTAAAAACGCCGCCGACAAGGTTAAGAGCGCGGTCGATCGCTAGGCGATAAGCCGCGCGCTCCGGCGGGCCTGTCTGGTGCCGCCGGAGCGTTTGGGCGTCGATTCGGCGCGCCAGGAGCCGGGCTACGGTGGCGATCGCCCCTGCCGCGACATATTTCTGCAATGAGGACCAGCGCACTTGCGGCGCGGTCACAACAGCCAGCGATTTAAGGTGATCCCACTCAACGGGAAGCCATTGGAGGGCGACAAACGCCATGGTTGTTTACTCTGCGACACGAGCACCGAAGGCAACGGAACAGGACGGGCTCTACGCTCTCTGGAGCCTACTTCGGGACGCTAGACAAGAACCATTCGAAGCGAAGCACGCGCTAACCTGGCGCGAGGCTCTCGCTTCCTACGCCGTGCGCATCGACGGTGCGCTGCGTGGAGCCGACGCCCCGCACGCGCTGACCACAGGATGCGACGCGCTCATCCGCAGGATCAGTGAGATAGATGAGCCGTCGATCCTCGACGTGATCCACGTGTCGGAGCAGCTCATCCAGATGGAGATGCACATTGCGCGGATGCGCAACCGCTAAGGGTGAATCTGATGGTTGCTAAGCCTCCAGAACCCAATCCCCGGACCGCTCGCGCTGAAGCTTCGGGCGAGCAAGTCCACCGCCACGAGTGGGTTGTCGATCTGACGACCGGACGAGTGACGCGCCGAGAATGCCCACGATGTGCCAGTGAGCGCACCCCACGTGCGGAATTGGAAACGCTACCACAGACGAACACGCACTTCCGCCGGTGACGCCGGTCAGTGGACGCCGCCCTCCATGAGGACAGCGACGGGGAACCGCGCGAGGAGTTCACCCGCATTTAACGCGTCGCCTCCGCCATGTTCCTGGCCTGTCAGGCGGTTGGTCCAACCAGCACCTGGTTCCGGCAACCGCAGATAGGTGTTCTCGAAAATGCTT
>JBDTVB010000213.1:0-4551 GCA_040007415.1 Anaerolineaceae bacterium | reverse complement strand
TGCGCCGCGGCGCGCCTGCCAGGTAGCCATCACGTGGGCTCTCACGGACGATGCCGAAGTGCAGCGCAGCATCGAAGAGGTCGTCACCAGCATTTTCGAGTAGTTCTGAGGCCCGAGTAGATGTATGGCGACAATCCACTGCTTTGACGACATGGTCGCCTGGCGGAAGAACTTAACTGTCGGCGTTGGCGACATCAGGACCTCCAAGTTGGAGTTGCCTCAATGTCGGCCTAGCGAACTAGGGAACGTTCTTGCTCGTCTCAACTCGTCGCTCGCCAGTTCAGCGCGCTCAACGCCCGGGCCTCGAGACTCTTGAAACTTGCCATCGTTTCGGACATTCACTGCAACATCCAGGGGCTCGAGCGAGGGCTCGAATTGATGGCGCCATTCGACGAACTCTGGTGCGCTGGCGACAGCGTCTTCCAGTTCCGCTGGTCGAACGAAGTGGTCCACCGGCTCCGGGAACTCGGTGCGCAGGTCATTCTCGGCAATCACGAGGAGACGCTGCTCGGCTCAGATGGAACGCGTGCGCTATCTTCTCTCAAGGTCGACCAGGAACTGGTTGGTTGGTTGCGGCAGCAACCGTATCGAATCGAGACCGAGGTCGACGGCAAGAAGGTTGTGATGACCCACGGTTCGCCGTGGGAGCCATGGAAGGAATACCACTATCCACACGAAACCGTCTGGTCCAAAGCGGCGACGTTGGACTGCGACGTTCTGATCGTGGGGCACACGCACTTCAAGATGGCGCAGCGGTTCGGCAGGGTGCTCGTCATAAATCCGGGGTCGGCAGGAGACCCCCGTGACCACCGAAACGACTTTCAGCTTTCGTCCGCGACCTATGACACGACAACAGACGAGGTTGTCTTCTACGATTACAAAGATCCGACGCGTAACTTCGTGAGCCATTCGGGGCAGTTGTGAATGCCGCACCCTTCCCCGCGGCCGAGGCCACCCGCCCGGTCGATGGCCGGAACTCATATCAAACGCACGGCGAATAGGGAGAAAGCATGAGCATTGTCGGAGAACTCATTGCGCGGAACCACGAGCGCCTGGCGGGCTTTCCAGCCCCTCTGCAACAGCACTACGAAGCCGGCCTGCGCACGCTCATGCCGCGGCTTTCCCCCTCGCAGCTTCAGATCTGGTCGGAGACCGGGGTTGAGCTGACCAGCCTGAGCCTTCGTTCATGGGAAGCAGCGGTCGAATACTTCAAGGCGGGTTCAGCTTTCCCATCGAACATCACGTGGGATGCCATTGAGAGCCTCGGCCGGGAAGCCGTCCAGATGGCGGGCGAATCGGCCCCATTGGCAGTCTCTTTTCTCCGGTCCGCACCCGCAGCTATTGAAGCGGTCGGTCCAGGCCACGTCCGCCAGTGGGCGGACCTTGGCCGCCGTCTGTACAAGGGCAACTGGAAGAGTTCGTCGCTTGCCGCCCAGTTTTACGACCTCGGGCCGGCGCTCTTTGAAGTCATGCGCATCAGCCAGGCGGCGAGGCTCGTGCTGTTCATCGACGAGCTTTCGCGGCACAGTTATGAACTTGCATCGGCCTGCCTGGCAACGGCGCCGGCGGTGATGAAGAAGCTGGACGAAGACGACCGCCTTCCCTTCCTTGCGTTCGCGGTCGAGCTTGCTCAGTCCAGTTGGGCGGATTCCCGGCTGTACTTCGAACGCGGCGCGGCACTCCTTCACAAAGTTCATTCTCCCCTCCGCGAACGCTATCTTCTGCTCACCGCGCAAGTGGCGCGGGGACACAACCGGTCGGCGTTCCAGTACTTCGAAGAAGCGGCGGTCGCCCTGGCCGAACTCGACCCGGACGACCACAACCAGGTGATCGAGCTCGCCGAGCAGCTTGCTCCGCTCTCACCCTTCGCCGCGATGGATTTCCTCACGAGCGCCCCCCGGGTACTGGAACGTATCCGCGTGGACGAGCTCGAGCCGTGGCACGCGGCCGGGATGAAGATCCTGCAGGCCAGCCACGATGGAGGCGAAGCGTACTTTCGCCTGCAATCGACTCGCGGCGAAGACATCCTGGACACGCTCTCTGCACGCATCGAACTCTCCAAGGTTGGAGAAATTCTCCGTCTCTACTGCAAAGCCCTGACTGGCAAGAACCTCAGTATCCAAACCACCGAATCGCTCGCCGAAAAGGGCATCGGTTGGGTAGACGAGCACCGGTCCAGTACCGAAGGGAGCACGATCTTTCTCCCGGAAGTGATGGAAAAATACGCGGAGAAGGACGAAAACTTCGCCTCGATCAAAGTCTTTGCGACACACCAGGCAGCGCACATCGAATTCGGAAGCTTTGAGTTCGCCTGGGACCGGCCCGGCAACCTGCTTGGCAACAGCCGCGAGGCGTTCCCGCTTGCAGATGGTGTTTCGGTGACCACGGACATGGAGCGGTTCTTCGATCTCTTCCCCGACCGTAAGCTGGCGAGCGACCTCTACACGATTGCCGAGGACGCCCGGATCGATGGCGCGATCAAGCGCGAATATGGAGGCATTCGGCGGCCGCTGGTGCGTATGCAGGCGGCAGAACTCCTCATCCGGCCGAACGTCCGCACTCTTCCGTTGCGGCAGGGATTCGTCGAAAACCTCGTGCGCGCGAGCCTTGATGGAGGCGATTCCGTCCTCTGGCCCAGGGATCGGGCGGAGCCGATGGCCCAGGCCCTTGGTCTGCTCAAAGAACTCTCCACCGCCGGTGCGCTTGTCGAGGACGCTGCCGAAGCGACCATGCGTCTCTACCAGCTCGCGATCGCCGTACCCAACACCTTCGAGGACCAGGACATTGATTGGGAGAACGTTGACCCAATGGAGCCCGGCGAAGGCGGGCAGATGGCTCCCGGAGAGCAGGGCGGCGAGGGCGGTGCTGCACAGATGGGCGACGTCGGCGAAGGCGACGAGGACTACCAGAGCCCTCAGGAGATCGATTTCCGCGGTGACTTCAAGCCTGAGTTGGTCCAATTGCTGATGAAGCTGAAAGAGGATGCAATGGGAGGCGATGCCGGCAAGATGTCGCCCGTCCCGCTCACCCCCGAGCAGCTCGCTGAACTGCTCGAAAAGAGCGTCGAAATCAACCTTGACTCCCTGATGGACGGCGACCTCGACGCCAGCACCGGCATGTTCATGTCCAACCTGATGAAGGAGGCCGGCCAACAGGCCAAAGACCAGGCGCAAAAAGGCGAACCGACGAGCGATGCGAGCACAGGCGCGGAGCCCGGCGAAGAAGAGCTGATTCCAATCGTCACGGTCTACTACTACGACGAATGGGATTTCCGGGCTCAGGATTACAAGCCGCGGTGGTGCGCCGTCAAGGAATCGAAGCTCGAACAGGGCACGGAGAACTTCTACGAGAACGCTTTGCGGGAACACGCCGGTCTCGTCGCTCAGACGCGCAAGCAGTTCGAGCTGATGAAGCCGGAGATGTTCCGCAAGATCAAACGCCTCCCAGACGGCGAAGACTTCGACCTGGACGCCGCGATTGAGTGGACGATCGAGCATCGAGCGGGGGTTAACCCAAGCGACAAAATCTACTGGCGTCGCAACAAGATCGAACGTGACGTTGCGGTGGCGTTCCTGATCGACATGTCTGCTAGCACCGATGAAGAGATTAACAAGCGCGAAAAGAAGTACGACGAAGACGAATACGACGACGACCCCCGCAAGTACTTGAGCTGGTGGGTCTCGAAGCGCCGGCAAGAACTAACCAGCCCGCCCAAACGAATCATCGACCTCGAGAAGGAGTCTGCCGTATTGCTGATGACCGCGCTCGAAACCATCGGGGACCAGTACGGTATCTACGGCTTCAGCGGCTACGGTCGTGACAACGTTGAATTCTTTGTGATCAAAGACTTCGACGAGAAGCTTGACCAGCCGATCAAGAACCGGTTGGACAAGATCACACCCATTCGTTCAACTCGCATGGGTCCGGCGATTCGCCACGCGACTCACAAACTTCAACTCACGGATGCGAAGGTGAAGATCCTCTTTCTCCTCAGCGACGGCCGGCCGCAGGACCATGGCTACGGGCGCGACCGCACGGAGAAGGAGTACGCAATTCACGATACGAAGCAGGCACTTAACGAGGCGAAGCGGGAAGGAATCACGCCGTTCGCGCTCACAGTCGATCGCGCCGGGCACGACTACCTGAAGACGATGTGCGAGGACATGGGTTACGAGGTGGTTGCGGACATCGAATCGCTGCCAAGCCGCCTTCCCCAGCTCTACCGCCGTCTCACCGAGTAGCGGCGTGCGACTGATTCTCGTCCGCCACGGTGAGTCGGAGGCGAATGCTCGCGGAATCATCCAGGGGCGCCTCGATTTCGGGCTGAGCGAACTCGGCCGGCTCCAGGCGCAACACGTGGCCGAACGCCTAATGCAGGAGGAGATCGCGCGGCTGGCGACCAGCCCGCTCTTGCGCGCCGCTCAGACGGCTGACGTAATAGGCGCGGTCCGAGGGATCGTGCCGGTGGTTGAACCAGCGCTGGTCGAATACGACGCTGGCGAGATCAGCGGCCTTACGGGCGACGAGATTCGCCGGCGCCATCCCGAAGTC
>JBDTVB010000212.1:0-4554 GCA_040007415.1 Anaerolineaceae bacterium | reverse complement strand
ACCCAGATGGCGGAAGGCACGAAGCCCGAAGCTCGCGAGATCACCGACGCCCTGGACACCGTGGGCAACACCACCAAGGCCCTCACGAAGGGTTACGCAGTCGGTTCGGCCGCGCTCGCAGCGTTCCTGCTTTTCACGGCGTACCTCGATGAGGTTCGCGTTGAGTTCGGCAAGATCGCTCACGAGGACGCCTCACGTTACGCCGACCTGATCCAGGACCTGGACCTCACGCGACAGGGCTCGGATGAGCAGGCTGCAGTTACTGCGGCGATCAGCAAGCACACCTCCGACCTTAAGGCCTGCGGCCTGGACGACAAGGGCATTGAGACGCTGCTTACGGCGGACCGTAATGAGGCGACCGCGTACGTGACGAAGCTCGCCAAAGACAAGAAGGCTGGGGCGGATTGCCCGATTGGTGCTCAAGGCAGCCCATTCCCGCTCCCCCGCATCATGCCGATCAACCTCGGTAAGGTGGAGGTCTTTGTCGGCGCACTGCTCGGCGTAATGCTCGCCTTCCTCTTCAGTTCGCTCTCGATTCGAGCTGTCGGCAAGGCGGCTGGAGGCATCATCGAAGAGGTGCGTCGCCAGTTCCGCGAAAACCCGGGCATCATGACCGGCGAAGTTCGACCGGACTACACGCGGGCCGTGGATATCACAACTCGCGCAGCCCTTCGTGAGATGGTTGTGCCTGGCATCCTCGCCGTTGGATTGCCAATCGCCGTCGGCGTCGTCTTCCGGTACGCCTTCGGTGGCGACGGAAACGAAGGCTGGCTGGCCGTGGCAGGCATGCTGATGGTGGGAACCATCGGTGGCGTCCTGCTGGCTACCTACCTGAACAACGCCGGTGGAGCCTGGGACAACGCCAAGAAGTTCATCGAATCCGGTGGATTGAAGGACGAAAAGACCGGTGAGGTCATTGGCAAGGGAACTGACACCCACGCCGCGGCCGTCGTCGGCGACACTGTAGGCGATCCCTTCAAGGACACCGCCGGCCCGGCGCTCCACGTCCTCGTGAAGCTGCTGAGCACCATTACCCTGGTCCTGGCGCCGCTGTTTATCAGCTGAGCGTCGATACCTCGTCAACCAGGAAGGCCGCGGAGCAACCCGCGGCCTTCCTGTCTTTCGATGCCTGCGATCGTCCGCTAAGGAGGGCTTTCTCGCCCCGTGACGCGCGCGCCTATTACCGAATTGAGATGGCGTCCAAGTTCACGAACGCACTGAAGCAGTGCCGTGTCTAGTTCGAAGGTTTACGGCTGGGTAGCAGCCGCGTTATTCGCGGAGTTGGCTCGATGCGTAGGCTTTCGTCGGCAGCGGCGCCAACAGGAGGATGCTCGTCGTTCGATGGGCCTGGTCGGCGTGAGGAGGCCCACCGAAAGCGGGACGTGACCGGGCATCCTCGATCAAGGCGAGCGAGCGTGAGCAACGGCTGGCATCCGGCGCGCTGCGCTTGGGTCACCCGGTTCTTGATTTTCCGTCGTACCGTCCACGGGCCACCGTACAGCCGGGTGTTTCTATGATTTCTTCCTGCTCCATCCGATGACGATGGTGAACAGGACGATAATCGCGACCGCGCTCCCGACAGCATCGAAACCCACGTCCATCGGATTCGAGTCGCGGTTCACCACAAACGACTGATGGTACTCGTCGCTAATTCCGTAAGCGACGGAAACCAGCCAGCTGGTGGCTGCCAGAGCTACCATCGACGAGGTGGGAAGCGTCGTCCGCAGCGCCCAGAAGAGCAGCGCCGCGAGGACTGCGTACTCGGCGAAGTGCGCCAGGTTGGACTGCCATTCGTCGCCCGTCGTTCCTGGCGGATTCGAGAGGCTCGAGAAGAAGAAGATTACGCCGGCCCAGGCAACAACGAGCAGAGGGGGAACAATCCGCATCCGGACAGCTTAACCGGAGACTGGTTCCCATCGGCGGCTACTGGAGAAGCGTCGCCCGTGGCCGACAGGCATTCGAGACCGAGCCCGCGTCAGTTCAGGAACGCTGTGTTGAGGGAAGGAGCAATGATGACTGGGTCATTCGCTGCTTGCGAGACTGACCAGGCAGCGGCCGGGGAATGGCCCCGCTCCGCAGAAGGTCCTCCTGTCGGTCTCACTCACGCCGAGGAAGCCAGCCACCAGCGACTGCGAAGCGTGCGCTACAGATCAGCGGCCGCGTAGGCTCGTTTGTTCTGGGGTGACGAAAGTCATACCAGCGCGGCAAAGAGAGCGGCAATGTGTGCAAATGAAAACTGCGAGCAAGGTAAGTCCGGCAGTGCCGGCTTTGGTTGGGCCAGTTGTGGTGGCTGTGCGCGGACCGTCCCGGTCCGGCAAGACCGCGTTGGTTGAGCGGCTGATCGAAACGGGGCGCGAACGCGGCTGGAAGGTAGCCTGGGTGAAGCGGACACATCACCAGGTAGACCTCCCTGAAAAGGCGTCCGGGCGTATCTGGACCTCTGGGCCGGAAGTGATGGTGCTGCACGCTGCAGATCGCGTACAGGTAACCACGCCCGCCTGTGCCCCCGATTCGTCCTCGGTGTTGGCACGAGTTCCCGAGGGGATGGATCTTGTACTGCTTGAAACCCACACTCCCGAAGCATTTCCGACGATCCTCTCCAACCTGCTTGAACCCGCCGAAGGCGAAGACGTGATCGGGCGGTTCGAGCTGTACGGAAACCAGGAAGCAGCGGTCGCAGCCATACCGCTGATCGCTCGCATGATCCCCTCCAACGCCCGTCTCGATGCGTTCTTGAGGCAGGCGTTGAGACTCCACGGTGGGCACGGCTGCGCGGGACTGGTGCTCGGAACCAGGCTGGCGATGGCGGGCGCGGACGCCCTAGGCATCGCCGCTCCAGATCTCGACAGGCGTCTCGTTGTGGTTTCGGAGACAGACCGCTGCGCGCTGGACGGCATCCAAGCGGTGACCGGCTGCCGCGTTAGCAAGCACACGCTGCGGTTGCTGGATTACGGGAAGGTGGCAGCTACGTTCATCGACGAGTGGACTGCTTCCGCAGTGCGTGTGGGCGTGCGTGGAGACCTACGGGAACGCGTGGGCCCTAGTAAGAATGCTGACGACCGGCACATCATGCAGCGGCAGGCGTACGGGACATGGGCAGCGGCGGACCTGTTCGAGGTTCGGACTTCAGGCTTCACGCTCCCGGAGTTCGATCGGCCGGGGAGCCCGAGACGGCGGGTGCTTTGCGGGGCATGTGGCGAGGAAGTCTCCGATGGGCGGGAGGTAGCAACCGTTTCAGGCGCCCGGTGCCAACCGTGCGCGGAGGATCTTGCGAATAGGGGGGCGTAACCCCGAAAGGTGGCTGGCACCGTGGCGGGAGGCGGCGCGGTGCTGAGCGTGGACCGCAGGCTGGTGCGCTGAGCAGAATCTCGCATCAACGTACCCAGCGCCGGGTGATGTGGAAGAGGACCGCGGTCATCCAGAATGCTCCTATTTCGTTGGTGGTGCCGCGAGAGCCGCGCGGGGCCGTACCCTCGCGCCGAGGAACTGGCGGTGGACGCCAGTGAGCAGCAGGCAACCGGTGATGACGATCCATCCAAGGAGCGGCAGCAACGTTGCCAGTCCGAGCACGCCGCCGGCAAGCCCAGCGACTGCGGTGGCGGCCTGCGCGAGGCCGATCGATAGGGGGAAGAGGCTCAAGACGCGTCCTCTCACCTCGTCTGCCACGAGGTGTTGCACCAGCGTGGAAGCGACCAGGCTCGTCCCCGTGAACGCGAAGCCCATCCCGTAGTCGGAAACGGCGGTAAGGGGGATGAAGCGGGAGTACCCGAAACCGAGGATCGCCACTCCGAACATCACCGCGACTACGGCAAGACTGCCCCCGCGAAGGGCGAGCCCGCCGGCGCGCGCCAGCATGAGGCTGGCCGTCAGCGAGCCTAGCCCCCAGGTTGCGCCCATCAGGCCAACCTGTGCGGGAGTGAAGTTGAGCACCTCGATCTCGAACATTGGCCCTAGTGGAGTAGCGACCGGCATCCCCACGACTTGCACTACAAGCACCATCGAGACCACGGCGAGGATCGGCCGGTGGGCCCGCGTGTACGAAAGCCCGGCGGTGATACTTGAGAGCATTCCAGCGGACGCCCGCGGGCCAGTTTGCCCAGGCAGACGAAGGAGAGCGATCAGCGGCAGGATACCGAGCCACGCGACGAGCGTTCCCGCGTAAACGGCCCCCGGTGAGAACACCTGGTTGAGGACACCGGCGACGGGCAGGGAGAGCGGCATCGTCAGCTGGCTGGAGATTGCGAGGAGGGCAATCGCGGCCCCGATGTTCTCTCGGCCGGCGGCAGCGGGAACGCTAGCGCTCCGGGCGGGCGAATCGATCGATTGGACACCGGCAGCGAAGAATGTGACAAGCGCCACCATGCCAACGCTCGCGGCGCCACCGGGTTCAGTGAGCATCAGCACTGCGATGGCCGCGTGGGCTACCAACGAAAGGGATTCGCAGACGAGCAGCACCCGCTTCCGCTCTGCGCGGTCCGCGATGGCCCCGCCGATCAGGCCGAACACCACCATCCCCGCGCCCCGGCTCCCGGCAAGGATGCTCGAAAACAGTAC
>JBDTVB010000211.1:0-4566 GCA_040007415.1 Anaerolineaceae bacterium | reverse complement strand
GCCGACGTTGGCGCGAACCGTTTGCTACGCTTCATCCCCATGCGCCGTTTCGGCCGCGCCGGCGAAGTGGCGGCGCTCGCGGTGCTGCTGGCGTCCGATGCGTCCGGATACCTGAACGGCCAGGTCTTCCACGTAGACGGCGGCGTGAGCCAGCATCTATAGCCTTGATGGTAGGACAGAAGCCGTTGGCCGTCCGGGTTCTTGAACAGCGGAAGGTACCGTTCGAACTCTTCGCGTTTGACGCTTCGATACGCTCTGCTGACGAGGTGGCGCGGGCCACGGCCATGCCGCCAGAGACCGTTCTAAAGACCCTGGTCATCGAGCAAGACCCGCCGCGCGGCAAGCCGTTCCTAGTGCTGATGCCAGCGACCGTCGAGGTGAATCTGCGGGTGCTGGCGGCGTTCTTGGGACTCAAGAAGCTACGGATGGCGACTCACGCCGATGCGGAACGCCACACTGGCCTCAAGGTCGGAGGCATTAGCGCCCTGGCCTTACTTGGCCGTGGGTTCGTTGTGCTCATCGACACGTCGTCCACAGGGCACGCACAGGTCTTGGTCAGTGCCGGCCAACGTGGCCTGGACGTGCGCCTGCAAGTCAAGGACTTACTCGAACTGACGGAGGCGAAGCCGGTACGCGCGACTTAGCCCTTCGCGTTTGGGGAGAGCAATGCGGCAATGTCCCTCTCTTCGGCCAGCACGATGGCGACGTCGCCATCTTCGAAGATCGAGTCGTTACGTGGGCCCACCTCCAGACTCCCACTGCGGTGCCGGATGCCGAGGAGCGTCGCGTTGGGTGCCCCGGAGGTCAACTGGGCGACCGTGATCCCGGCTAGTCCATTGTCGGCGTTGGCCTCGAACTCGGTCAGCAAGAGGTCACCGTGGCGCCCGCTGGCCAGCGTATCCATGAAGTCGGCGGCCAGCGGTTGAAGGGCGGTGAGGACCATGCGGCGGCCGCCCATGCTGTAGAGCGAAAGGACGCGGTCGGCGCCGGCGAGCCTCAGTTTCTCCTCATTGTGGGGAAAGCCTACGCGGGCTACTACAAAACAGCCGGGGTTGATGGACTTGGCAGTCAGGGTGATGTAGGTGTTGCCAGCGTCACTATCACTTGCGGCGAGGAGGCAGTGGGCGCGGCTGATGTTCGCCTCGTTCAGAACCCGCTCGTCTGAGGCGTCGCCCGGGATCACGAGATATCCGAACGCTCGCGCCCGGTCCGCCGCCTCCGGTGTCTGCTCCACGATGACGAAATCCACGCCCCGTTCACGCAATTCACGGGCGATCTCCTGGCCCACGCGGCCGAATCCGCAGAGCACATAGTGGTTTTCGAGCTGATCAATACGCATGGCGATTCTCCGCTGGTAGAACCGGCTTCGAAGGTCGCCTTCGAGTGCCAATTCCATTATCTGGGTGAGGGTGTACAGCACGGTGCCCACGCCGATGAGGATGAGGACGATGGTGAAAAGCTTCGTTCGGGTGTCGAACGGTTTGACTTCGCGGAAGCCCACCGTGCTGAGGGTGGTGACCGTCTGATAAAGGGCGTCGATGAACCCCATGTCGGCGAGAAGAATATAGCCGGCCGTGCCCGCGGCGATGACGCCAATGAACACCAAGAGTACGGCTTGGAGTCGCTGGGGCAGATAAGCGTTGATGGTCGCTCGTCGCATTTCGTGCCCAGTATAGGGGCGGTCTTCGGTGAGGCTCGCGTAGGATTGCGCAACGGAGGTGGGAGATGCCCGAAACCAACGCAAGCGGATGGATGATCTACTACGAGACCCACGGTGATCCGGCGGCGCCACCCTTGTTGATGACACTCGGCCTTTCGCACCGCCTGGCCCATTGGGGCGGGCTGCCGAGCATGCTGGCAAAACGGCTCTTCGTGGTGACCTTCGATTGCCGCGGTATGGGCGTAAGCGAACGCCGTGACGAACCTTATTCGGTGGCCGACGAGACGGAGGACATGGCCGCCGTGATGACCGCCGCCGGGCTCGATGCCGCCGCCATCTATGGCCGGTCGCGCGGGGGGATGCTGGCCCAGGAGTTCGCGCTGCGGTATCCCGACCAGGTGACCGCGCTGGTGCTCAGCGGCACCCACTTTGGCGGGTCGGACGTGCTGCCAGCGACGCAACGGGTCAACGCCGCGATGCAGCTGAAGCCCGAGATGACGCGTGAACAGATCTTCGCAACCCAGAATGAAGCGATGGCCGCACCCGGTTGGAAGGAGCGAGATCCTGAAGCATTCGCTTACTGCCTGGCGACGGACCTGGAGGCGCCACCGCGGCGTTTCGCCGTCGACCGGCAACGCGGAGCGATCGCCGCCTGGAGCAGCCGAGATCGTCTCGCCGCTATCACCGTGTCCACGCTCGTGCTTTGCGGCGCGGATGACGGAATGGTGCCCCCGGAAAACGGCCGCAATCTCGCCAGCCGGATCAACGGAGCGAGGCTGGAACTGATTCCTCAGTGCGGCCACCTGCCCATGCTGGAGAAGCCGCAAACCGTGGCCAGGCTTGTGTTCGAGCACCTCGGGGTCTAGCTACTTCGTAAACTCGAAGTATCGGCGTTTCATCCAGTCGCCTTTTGCACGGTATTCCTTGGCGGTCGCAAGGCTGCCCTTGCGCCCCGACGTGCGCGCGTAGTCCAGGTTCAAGGCGGCGTGGTGGTTTTCGGTCTGACCGTGTCGGAGCGCCCGTTCCTTGGCAGCGCGATTCGTCCAGCCTTTGCAGTATTCAACCGCCTCCTGCATTTCGGCCGCAAGGTCGATGACCTCAATCGGGGGCGCAGGGGCGGCGTCGGACATCGCACGGGGCGCAACGACGCCGAACATGGTGAGTTGCTGGCCCTCCACGAAACGTCCAGTGTGGTCCATGTACGCGTCCCCGGCTTCGACGACGCCAAGAATCTCCGGGAGGTCGCGTTCTATTTCGTCTGGTGGGTCACCGAGTGGGAACTCTTCGATCTCTGCGGGATCGAACGCGACGTCGTCCTCAGACCGGCGTTGGACCGATGCGGTAGGAACTTCCCGCTCCAGGTGCTCGATGATCGCGCCCAACCTGGGATCCCGGCCGATGAACACGTTGAGCAGGTTCTGAGCCGGCGGCAGGTTGTGGTTGAAGCGCAGCCCACGCCCGAGTTGCTGGATCACTGGTTCGCGGCTAAAGACTGCGTCTAGTTTCAAGATCACGCTAACGGTCGGTGCGTCGAAGCCCTCGCTTGCCTTCTTCACCTGGATGAGGACGTCGTACTTCTTGGCGTGGAAGTCTGCAAGGCGGCGCGCGTTCTCGCCGTCAGCGATGTCAGACGAGTGGACCACGACGCAGCGAAGTGACGAGTGCCAGCGGCCGAAGAGGCGATACAGGTGGTTGGCGTGCTCCGTGGTGGCAGCAAAGACGAGTCCCTGGTGTTGCCCCTTTGCCGCCGCGACCTTCGCCTGCAGAGTGGCCGCGAACTCGCGGACGAGCGGGGCAACGTAGTCCTCGTTCCAGCGCAACTGCTGGCGGACGCACTTCTGGTCAAAATCGGGAAGCTCGGCCATCTCCGACGCCGTGAACTCGTAGATTTCGCCTTCTGCGTTTCGTAGTTCGACGGCGTAGTCCTTCATCTGCATGTTGAGATGCTTGAGAATGCCGCCCTCTTTCCAGGCCTGGCGCATTGAGACTTCGAGCAGCGGGTCAATCACGCGTCCGCCATCGTCGGCATCGACGTAGCGCACGTCGGCTATCGCTTCGCGATCCAGGCGAACCGGGGTGGCAGAGAGGAGGAGGCGCGATTCGACTGGGAGTTGCGAGAGGGCAGCCGCCCACGACCCGCTCTCGCTCAGGTGGTGTGCTTCATCGCAGACGAGGTGCACGCGCCGATCGCGGCAGAGCGAGGCGTACACGACCGGGGAAGCAACAACCTGCTGGTAGCTTGCCACGATGAAGTTCGCACCGCTCGCCCGGATCCGCCCTGCGGAGGCATTGTCAGCCAGGATCTTTCGGATGGGACGGCTGCTGCCGACGACGGCGAGGGCGCGCTCAATCCCCGCATAGACCTGGGTGCGGAGCACGTCCGTTGGTGTGAGATAAAGGCACGTATCGGCTCCTGCGATTCCAGAGGCGACTTCGAACGAACCCGTTCCGATGACCGTCTTGCCGTAGCCCACCGGGACGACCACCAGTTCCGATCTGGAGCCTTCCCGCAATGCGGTCGCCCAACGGCTGAGCGCTTCCGCCTGCCCGGGGCGGAGGCGCTGGGGAGCATGCTGACTGGGGCTGGCAATGCGCTTAGGGTTCAGACAGGGCTCCGACTTGGGGTTCCACCAGCCTACGACGGCGCCCGAGCAGTGTCAGGGTTGTGGTGTGTCACGATCTGTCATGGGAGAGGGAACGCGGCCCCGTCAGTCGTTCGCGGTGAGGGGAATGAAGGACCGGTATTGAAGCAAGGGTGTGACTCCGCCTGCCGAGGACGGAGTCACGGGGGAGTCTCTGGTCAGGAAATCGGATGCGACCCAGCCGACGCCAAAGGGGGTGCTCACCTTCAGCCAGGTTAGTCCACTGTTCAACGTGGGGCCTGAGAGTACGGTGACGGACGTACC
>JBDTVB010000210.1:0-4566 GCA_040007415.1 Anaerolineaceae bacterium | reverse complement strand
AGACTAACCCGGCGAGTTGCGAACTCGCACTCTACCGCCTTCCCGCTTCGGCGAGCGATGCGGAGTACTATCGGGCGTCGATCTGTGGGCCGGGAAGGGGCAACTCCTGGTCGTGCATTAGCCTGGCAGATTCACGGAGCTGGAAGACCAGTAATCCGGATCAGAATGGTCTGCCGCCCACCGAGCACGACAACTTCTTCCAGTTGGCCGGGCCCATCCTCACGGGGAGCGATGACGTCGGTTCCAACTGGAATCCGGGGGAGCCGGTAACCATCAACCACTGGAACGAGGTTCGGGCGGAGTTCAAAGACGACGCAGTCAAAGGCATAATCACGACCCGCCAACTGGTCTGGGACACCGTCAACGGCCAGGTGGTCAACAAGCACGTTATCACTGTCCAGGTTGCCTTCGAAGCCGTGAAACAGAAATGAGCGCCTCCGAGCGTGCCGGGCACCACCAACGGCATTGGGCGGGCAAACGGTGTGACTCAGCTGCAGAGCGCGACGGGCAGCAGGCACCCGCGCCCCCGAATCCGCCAATAAAGGCCCGAACGGCCCTCACTCGTGGCTCAATGGTCCCTCCTGGCCGCGGTATCTTGGCCTTAGGGTTAGCCGCGGAGGCAGCACATGACTCATCGTGCGCATCTTGGATTTCTCGTAGATCTCGCTCGGCCGCTCCACCATCAGGACGATGACCTCGTCGGTGGGCGGTTCCTCGATGCGAACGGCGACTTCGTGGGGGAGGTCCTTCTTGAAGGCCGCAATCCACCCCGGCGGTTTCTGCTGGTGGTAGAGGACGACATGCCCGCGATGCATGTCGAGGCGGTGCTCGAGAATGACCACCGCGTGGCCGGAGCCGCACGGTGCGCAGTGCTTCGTTATGGGGAATCCGCGACTGTGCCTGCTGGTGTCTCGAGGGACGGGGATCTCTGGGACTCGGGTGCGTACAAGGCGTTCGCTTTTGGTTCAGAAGAGGAAGCCCGGACAGCAGAAGCGGCACCGGTTCCGTGACGCTCGGCATGTTGTACCCCCGGTTCGGGTAAGCCGGTGACACTTTGGGGAAGACGATGGCCGGGGAGAGGGGACGGCGCAAAGAGCTCCTTGGGTCACCTGGGTGGCCTGCGACGCATGCTCTATCGCCGCACGAGGCCCAGTTCCTCCAACGCGGACCGGTCGGCCATTTCCACCTTCCACTGTGGCGTGAACGTCAGTTCCAGGCGGATGTCCTTCTGTGGGAAGGCGTGGTGCAGTACGGCCTCGGTCATGCCGTAGAGGGCGTCGCTCATTGGGCAAGCGGGGGACGTAGTAGTAATCGTCACTCCAACTTCGTGTTCCGATGTCTCAATGGCGTACACCAGGCCCAGGGAGACGATATCGATCGCCAGTTCCGGGTCATATACTCCACTCAGCGCTTCAGCGACCTCGGTGGTGGTCATGATAGTGCTCCTCTCTCCATCGTACTGCGCGCCGTCGCCGCGGAATGGGGCGCGAAAAGGATGTGCCCAAGCGTCGCCAGGTGCCCCGTCGCGGCGCCGGTCAATAGCACCGCCCCAACACGCAGGACCGCCAACTCTCCAAGCACTGCGCCTGCCGCCATCACGGCCAACCCGCCTGCGTACAGACCCAACACGATGGTCGCGTGGCGGTCGTTGTAGACGTCCGAAATCATCGGCACGCGCCCGCGGCCAGCGAGGTTGCGGTAGCGGTGATACCAAACCAGGAACGAGAGGATCTTGTAGCTGTTCCCAACCAACACGATTCCCGCCCAACCGCCGATGCCGCAGATGCCGTAGGCAAGCTGCCACCTCGCACCGAGGTCATTGTCCTGTAGAGGCTCGCCCACCGCTACCACCAACCCGAGCGCAATCGACGCCCCAAGGAAGCCAAGCGAAACGAACGTCGCCTTCCCCTGCACATCCAGGGATCGGCGTGAACGCGCCGTCAGGAGCCACAGCATGTCGACGCCCCACAGAGTTGGCCCCACCGCCATCGAGCCAGCGACCACCAGCCTGACCGCACGCCCTGGATCGGTCATCAGTACAAGCCCGCCAACCAGCGCGGATGCGCACGTTGCGAAAAACGCTGCCCGGGCGAAGCGCGGCTGGCCCGTCTGCACCACGTTGAACATGGGTACGAGCTGGTAGGAAACCCCCATCACCGTCAAGCCCAGCCAGCCCAACAGTCCGATATGGGCGTGGCCGGAAAGCCGGCCCAGCGTGACCGGGAACCAGAGGTGTGCAAGCGTCCCCACCCAGGTGACACCAAGCGAAGCGGTGATTACCAGCATCACCAGCGCGGCTGAGAGGTACGCCCGCGTCACCGTATTGGGCCGAAGCAGGCCAACCGCCGCTACGGCGTTAATCAGGAACAGCACAAGCGAGGTCAACACGCCAATCGCCGCGATGCTCATCCACGTCACATTCCACTCCAGGAGCGCCCACACGAAGGCTGGCACGGAAACGGCGTGAACCCCGAACTGGACGCGAGCGAGGCGCTGGGACACCAAACGCCCGCCGAGCACTGCCGGCCCAAGCTGGTAGACCGCCCCCATGATCGCTGTGGTCAGCCCTCCGATGACGGTGGCGTGAGTTGCCGCCACATTGCGGGGGACGTTGATACCCCCAAGCGAGTCCGCGTTAGTGGTGGCCAGCAACAGGCCAGCCGCGAATAGGCCGAGCGGCGCCAGAACGAGAAAAGGCGCGACCAGGCCGAGAGGGGGACTAGTCGCCGGATTCATCCGCATCACGCGGAATCTGCCTTGGCCACGGTGAGCACCTGGGTTTCACCGTCTACGAAGGTCCAGGTATATCCTCGCCGCTCCAGTTCGGGGTAGAGCATCAGCGGTTCGCGGTCCATCAATGCGACCAACTGATCCTCCGGCGACATACCGGAGAGCGCCTCGAGGATTCTCACCAGTGGTTCGGGAGGCTGGAGCCCCCGGTTATCCAGATGAATGTCCATCATGCCGGGCAGCATGCACCCATCGTCCATCGCCGTCATGCGACAAAAGTCACGCCTACTTTTCCGCCATGCCTGGGGCGCTCGCAGGGGCTTCAGTTCGCATCTGCTGGTACC
This sequence comes from Anaerolineaceae bacterium, assembly GCA_040007415.1. Taxonomy (GTDB): domain Bacteria; phylum Chloroflexota; class Dehalococcoidia; order Tepidiformales; family Tepidiformaceae; genus PNKC01. Next base: position 1,492 of record JBDTVB010000210.1, on the reverse strand, counting down.
GGCGGTGACCTGAGTCACATGCAGCGGCGGTCACGCGGGTGATCCTGCGGACGTGAAGCCTTCCTCCACTGACATCCCCCTCACCATGGTCTCAGCGTCACCGCGCCCGCCGCTCCACGCACCGGTAATGCGTCAGCCGTGGTCGTTCGCGGCCTTCATGAGCGGCTCGGCGCTGCTTGCGGTCGTCGCCGGCCTGGCTCTGGGCATCCTTGCAGCACTCGAACTTTGGATTGGCGGTGACCGCTGGACGCAGAGCGTGCAGGCACACGGGCGGCTGCAACTCTTCGGCTTTGTGGCCACCTTTATCGTCGCGGTAGCGTTCGAATTTCTACCCCGTCTCAACCAGCGGCCCGCGTTTTCGCGTCGTGTCCGAGTCGGCGTGCCGGCCATCCTCGCAACAAGCAGCGTCGTCCTGGCCGCGGGGCAGGTCTGCCACCAAGAGTTGCCCTACCTCATTCTGCCCGCCGGGCTGACGTTCACCGTCGGCTCGCTGCTGTTCGCCATAGTCGTTTGGCGCGTTCGCGCGCCGTTCCCGTTCCGCCGAGACCCCCAGCCGCTCTTCCTACGAGTCGCTGCGTCGTGGTTCGTCGTGGCGGCGGCGCTCTCCGTTTGGGCGTTCGCGGCGGGCGATTCAGGCGTCGTCGCGCCGGCGAATTCCCGCATGGTTATCGAGACGTTTCTCCGCGGCTTTGTGATGCTAACCATCACCGGCATCGGCCTGCGTGCGTTCGCTGGGCACCTTGGGCTCACGCAGCTCACGGCGCGGCGGCAGAAGGTTGTGCTGGCCGTGCTGAACGCGTCCCTCATGCTGTGGCTCGCCGCCCAGGGCGCTGGCAGCCTTCCTCGGTTCGAGATCCTCATCCGCATCGCAGATGTTGGCTACGCTGCAGCGATCCTGCTGCTGACCGCGTGGCTTGGCGTGTTGTCGCCTTTGAGGCGGCGGCGCGGCTCGCGATACGAACTGCTCATACCGCTGGCCTGGGCGGGCCTGGTGGTCTATGCCGTGATGCTCGCCGTCGCGGCTGTCTTCTACGGCCAGAATGGCCTGAGCCTCTACCAGGAGGGCGCAATCAGGCACACGTTCCTCCTCGGGTTCGTGCTCCCGCTTATGGTCGGGATGGCGCACATCGTGCTTGCCCGGTTTGGGACTGGCGTGGTGCTCTGGGAGAACGCACTGACAGGCTCCTTCGCATTGCTGTTGGCTGCCTGGCCGTTGCGCGTCCTGCCAGCTCTGGGGCGAGCACCTTCCGACGCAGGCCAGGCGCTACTGGCGACTGCTGGCTTCGTCGCGATGGCCGGGCTCATCCTCCTGGCAGCCGTCTCCGCGCGGACAGCGTTGGCCGTCGCCGGTCGCCGCCCTCGAACGTGAACCCGGCCCGAACGAGCAAGTGCTCAACTTGCGCGACGGCGCCCCGGTAGGCGTCTTCCTGATTGTTGTCAGCAGTTACCACATGTTCCCTATGGCAGCGGTTGGTGAGGGTCGATATTGGTC
>JBDTVB010000209.1:0-4581 GCA_040007415.1 Anaerolineaceae bacterium | reverse complement strand
GAACCCCCGGCCAGCGACTCGGCTGAAGCGCGCCTCCTCGCCCGATTCCTTCAACGAATCGTAGATCAGCGCCTGGTCCGCACCGCTACGCATGGCCATCGCAAAAGCCCAGAGGACGTAGTCCGCGAACAGCAGCCAGTAATTCGTGGTGAATCCGAATCCAAGAATTGTCAGCGAGAACATGGCAGCGCCAATCGCCAGCACCTTCCTTCGGCCAATGTGGTCGGCGAGCGCTCCCAGCGGGGCATTGAGGGTGGCAACCAGCAACCAGAACGGCAGATCCATCGCCAGGATCCAGCGCAGTTCGAGGCCCTGGCCCAAGGTCAGATACTTAATCCAGATGCCGGACCAGAGACCGAAGTCCATCAGGAAGATGAATGCGTAGTAGAGCCGGACGTTACGCCGGGCGGCGTCTGGAGCGGTCTGGGACATGGCGAACGGTTAGCCTAACTCATGGCCAGCACTTCCGCCGAGGCCTCGATTGTGGCGCGGCAATGCCCTCCGTTTCCGACAGGAAACGGAGGGCTTTAGCCAGGTCCGACTGGGCAGTTGTTGAGGCCGGATCAGTTGTTGAAGTCGGAGATGATCCCGAACAGGCCAGCACCCATCGGCGCTTTCGCGTAGTCGGTCTGCGTCGAAATGAGGCCGAGGACCAGGACGAAGACCGCAAATCCGATCAGGCTTGCGATGACGACCTGGTTCGACTCCGCACCGGTGGCTGACTGCACCGCGTAGATCATTGTGACGAGCAGCAACGCCAACGGAACAATTGCAAACACCGGCCAGAGAATCGGAATGAACATCAGCAAACAGAACGCCAGCGGGAAGGCAGCGTAGCCCATCGTACGAACCAGTGCCTGCAGATCCACCTGCACCTTGAATAGCTGAGCCATCACGACGTAGACGACGAGCGCAGCTACCCCGTACATCACGGCAAGGAAGATGGATCCGAGGATCACCTGGTTGACGAACGCGCTATCTGGTGTGCCTGCCGCAACGGCCTTCCAGAACATGAACGCGCCGAGACCTGCCAGCACCGCGCTGACCGCAGCGATGACGATCGCCGGGATCAATTCGTTCGCGTCATCGCGCACTTCGTCGAAGACGGTGGTATCAAGTTTGGCCAGCCGAACCAGGCGGTTGATAACGACGTTGGGGTCCATGTTGCCTCCTGCATGTGGCCCGGCGGGCGCGAGGGGTAAGCTCGCTGACGAATTCTTTACACTCGCCGGATCGGGCGAACTATAGCACACGTCGCAACAAACATGGATGCGCGTACGGGCATCGGTGGTTGGGGCATTGAGTGCTAAAGCGGACGCTTCGCTGGCACGCCCGGCCGCCGCGGATACGCCGCCGCCGTGAGCGAAAGCTTTCGGAAAAGCGCCACTGATAGCGTGGCGCTGACCTCCGGGCGCATTGGCCTGAGCGCCTCGAATGTGCAGCTCAGCGCAGCAATGCTGGCAGCCGCAGCGTTGAGTTCCGCTTCGAACGAGCTCCCCTTAGGGAATGCGACGCAACCTCCGGGCGCCGCCAGAGGGGCCGTGTACTCCAACAGTTCCCGCAGCTCGGCGACCGCGCGCGCGGTAACAACCGCCAGGGAGTCGCGTAGCGGGCCGCGCCCCGCCTCCTCACCGCGTGCCGCGTGGACGACAACGTTCAGAAGGCCAAGCGCCTCGACGCACTCCGATAAGAAAGCCGCGCGCTTCTTCAGCGGTTCAACAAGGTGGATCTGGGTGTCCGGCTGCACGATTGCGATCACCAGTCCGGGGAAGCCCCCGCCGCTCCCGACATCTCCGATCTCCAGCAGGTTCGGCGAATGATCGGCCACGATACGGAGCAATTCGAGCGACTCGGCGTACTGACGGCGGACAGCGTCCTCTGGCGTCACGGCAGTAACGCGCACGCGCGGCGCCGCTTCCGCAATCAGCGTTGCGTGGCGTTGAAGCAGGGGCAGCCAGCGGCCGGCCCCGGGCAACTGGGGAAAGAGAGCGGGGAGCTCAGCCCAGGACAGCGTCACCGCGCCCTCTGGCGCACGTTGCTGCAAACGATGGTAATCTGGAGGTTATGACGAACGATCCCACCACCCTTTCTGCGCAGAGCGTTTCGCTCGGGCAGGCGTTCTCTGACTACATTGATGCACTTAAGCCCGTTGACCGCGAGAAGCACGAAAACTACGTTCGGAAGTACATCGAGCATGTCGGCGCTGAGGTGCCACTCTCGTTCCTCTCCGGCGCACGCGTGGAATCCTACGCCGAGTTCCAGATCCGCTCGTCGGACCCAAAGTCCCAGGAACGCGTCGAATCGCTGAAGAACTGGTTCCAGTTCTTGAAAAAGCGCGGCTACGTGCAGGTCAATTACGGCATCCACATTCGTGTGCGGCGGGCCGTTGGCCGCTCCTCCGGTGCTGCCCAGGTTCGAATCGAACAGACCCCGATCGAGATGACCGCGGAGGGGCTTGAAGGCTTGAAGCGCGAGATGGACCAGATCAGCTCGCAGCGCGCCAGCCTGGTCGAGGCCATCGCGCTCGCCCGCGAAGACAAAGATTTCCGTGAAAACGCCCCGCTCGACGCCGCCCGTGAAGCGCTCGCTTTCGCCGACCAGCGCCAGAAGCAAGTCGAAACCGCCTTGAAGCGCGCTGTTGTCGTGCAGCACGAGGCCGGAGACATCTCAACCATCGGCTCGACGGTCACGGTGACCCAGCTCGGCAAGTCCGAAGCCCGTGAGTTCAAACTGGTTGGTCAGCGCGAGGCGAACGCTAAGGAGCAGAAGATCTCCGTCGATTCGCCTGTAGGCAAGGAACTGCTTGGCCGCCGCGTTGGCGATGAGGTGGAAGTCACGGTTCCGTCGGGCAAGATCCACTATCGGATTGACGCAATCCGCCAGTCCTAACGCCGATACCTACCGCCGCACTTCTGTTCTGCCGTAGATCCCCCCAGGGGGACCAGATCGCGCGGTGATCGTCGGTGAAAACGAGGATTCTTCCCCGTCCTGCTAAGGGTTTTCGCGCATAACCCGCACGTCTCAGTCTCCTCATACTGCCTTCATCCAGGGAGGGTCAGGCGATGCTCGTTACAGGGGACGTGAAGTGTCTGCACTGCGGCTTTGTCAGCGGCCGTTGGGTGGGGGCTTATGGGGCTCCGCTCACCGCCGGTGGCCTGAAACTGGCGGAAAACGCCGCCACCAATGGCCACGTTAACCCGGACGAGGCCGTTCGCTGCCAGCGGTGCGACGGCCCTGTGTTGCTGGACGATGCCAATCTCGTTATCTCCAGCACGCGCTTGCGACGGATCCGTCGCCTTCGCGAACAGATCGCGGCGTTCGATGCGCACCGCAATGGCCGCGCCGCCTAATCGGTCCCGCCCTCTGTGTCCCGTTCCTAGCAGCAATCGTCTTTGTAACCGCACCGGCGACAGACAGAAACGCGCGCACCCTTGATATCCGGCAGCAACTCTCCGCAACGAGGGCATTTCTGGACGGGCAGTGCTGCCATCAGCAGAGTGAGCCACTATCTTGCGCGTCCGTCAAGCGGAAACCGCTAAACCGCTTGACTAAATTATCAATTCTTCGTTAGATTGCCCACAAGAACCTTCGGCGACGCAGCTCCAGCCCGAAGCTGGCCACACCGCCGAGAGAGAGATGCAAGAGTCGCTCACCCCGCCTCTGCCCGAAAAGGCCCCCGCAAGGGGGCCTTTTCCTTGCGAGCCGGTCTACGGTTCGTATTTCGGAGGTTCCCCCTGAGCGGAAGCGGTCCTCTCTCAGGAGCACCGTTTGCGCACGATGCACAACATCGTTGGAATTGGTATGATCGTGACCGAATTCACAAGGGCCGACGGCGGTCGGCCATCAAGGACACTCGGTTGATTCGATTTCCCTGGCACACAGCATCACTGGCGGTCGCTGCCGTCGCTCTCCTCGGGCTCTCGGCAGCCTGTGGCGGCGACGACAAAGCATCAACCCCAACCTTGGAGGCTAGTTCCTCCGGAACGTCTGCGACGGCGACACTGAGCAACTCTGATATTCCGGCGGGCGCACCCGAGGTTGATCAGAACAATCTCGCCTTCAAGCCGGACAAGCTCACCGTAAAGGCCGGCGAAAAGGTCTACTTCAAGAACAGCGAAAGCGCGTTGCACACCGTCACCATCAATACGAAGAACGTCTCCGGCAACATGAAGAAGGGGGACGTCGTCGTTTGGGTTCCCCCGACGGCCGGAACCTACACCATCACCTGCGATTTTCACCCGCAGATGAATGCCAAGATCACGGCCAACTAGCCACGGGGTCCACCGCCAAGAACAAGGGGGCCACTCAAGCGAGTGGCCCCCTTCGCGTTCACGGCTTCTTCAACTCCAGGGTCTCCCCCAACCGGACTAGCAGGTCCGCACCCCCCTGCGCGCCGGGGTCAGCGTTCAGCAGACGAAGGTTGAACAGCGCAGCCACCTTGCTGGCGGTGTACGGCTTTTCAGCAAGGGCGAATATCCCAGGAGGTCCGCCCGGGACCGCCGCCTTGACCAACCTGATGAACGTTGGCGGCACCCCGTAGGCTTCGAGGTGCGCCCGCGCGGCCCGGGCATCGCCGTCCTT
>JBDTVB010000208.1:0-4583 GCA_040007415.1 Anaerolineaceae bacterium | reverse complement strand
CACGCTGCCCTACGTGGAAGCACTGGCGCGGCTCGGCGTGGCTGGCGCACTTGGTGCGGACCGGGCACTGGCGGAGTCGCTCAGCACGTTTGAAGGGAAGTTGGTGCGTGGGCCAGTGGCGGAGGCGTTTGGGCTGGATTCATTTCCCAACCCCTTTCTGTAGGCGGCTAACCTCAGATTGGGGGGATTGGACGCTGCTGAACGCCCGCAAGTGGTCGTGCCGTTTCGGGTCGCGATCACTCATACTCCCAGTTCTAAGCTCATGTAGCTGGAGGGCAACTGTGGCGGATTGGTACAACGAGATCGATGACCCACGACGGAAGTTCATTGAGGAGCAGCACATGTTCTTCGTGGCGACCGCTGGGAACGAGCCTGGCAGCACGGTCAACCTTTCCCCCAAAGGCTGCAACTTGCTTCGCGTACTCGGCCCGAAGCTTGTCGGCTACCTTGACTACCCGGGGAGCGGCAACGAAACGGCGAAGCATACCGCCGAGAACGGACGGGTAACCCTCATGTTCTGCAGCTTCGGTCCCACCGCCAGCATCGTCCGTCTGTACGGGCAGGCGCGCCGCGTTGAAGTCGATGACCCGCTCGTTCGCTACCACCGGCAGGCCTTCGGCGCCGACCTTCACGCGTTCGTGCGGCAGGCGTTCTTCGTAGACGTTGAGCGGGTTCAGACTTCCTGTGGTTACGCTGTCCCCCGGATGGAATTCGTCGAGGACCGCGACACGCTTGACCGCTGGTGCGAACGGAAGACGGAGCCGCGCCAGTTCGTTGACGGGATGCCGGTTGGCGGCGAGTTGGTCTCGAAATCGTTGCCCGGGCTGTGAACGCCTTGCGCTAACTGCTCGCGCGGAGCCAGTCCACCGCGGCTTGAATGCCCTGTGCGAAGGAAACCTGGGGCTCCCAACCCAGCACCACCTTCGCCAACGAGCTATCGAGCCAGATGTTCCGAACGTCCCCCGAGCGTGGCGGGCCGTGGCGTGCTGGGACGGTGCTACCGGTCGCCGCCTGCAACGTCGAGAAGATCTCGTTGACGGAGATCCCGCGGCCCGTGCCGATGTTCAGCGCCTGACCATCGCCCGCCCGCAGCGAGAGCACGTTTGCCCGCGCGATGTCGCCGACGTAGACGTAGTCTTTCTGTTGTTCGCCGTCGCCATCAATCGTGCACTCCATCCCGCTGAGCATCCGCCCCGTGAAGATCGCGCAGACGCCGGCCTCGCCATGTGGATCCTGTCGAGGCCCGTAGGCATTGGCGTAGCGCAGGATCGTGTAGTTCAGTCCGCGGGTGCGGTGGTAGAGATCCAGGTACATTTCGCCGACGCGTTTGGAGGTGCCATATGGCGAAAGGGCGCGGATCGGGTGGGTCTCGGGAACGGGCACGAAGTCCGGGTCGCCATAGAGTGCGCCGCCGGTTGACGAGTAGATCATCTTCTTCACCCCGTTCCGCACTGCGAGGTCAGCGATTCGCGCGGTGCCGCCGCCGTTCACCTCAAGGTCATGGACTGGATCGCTGGTGCTGACTTTCACACTCGCCTGGGCCGCCAGGTGGTTCACCACCTCGGGCTCGAACTCTTCGAACGCGCGCGCCATCTCGTTGGAGTGGATGTCGATCTCGTAGAGGTGCACGTCTTTGGAGACGTTCGCTCGGCGGCCCGTGGACAGGTTGTCGACTACCCGGACATCATGGCCGCCGGCGACGTACGCTTCGACAACGTGGGAACCGATGAACCCGGCTCCGCCAGTGACAAGGATTCTCATCTGACCCTCTTCGGCGCATGCGGTCGCCCGGATTAGAGGATCAGGGGCGGCGGGCGTTGAGACAAGGCGGCCTCCGCTCCAGTGATCAGGTCGTCACGCCTGAGTTGGATGCACGCGCGCCCGTGGGCGTCAGGGCTGGATCGCCTAGACGTCGCTCGGGACCGGAGCGGACCGTGCCCAACAGTGGTACAATCGCACCACTGTATACAATCCCCAGGAGAAGTTACCCATGTCCGAAGTCGCGCGAGGTCTAGAAGGCATCAACGTTACCGCGACCAAGCTCTGCCGGATCGACGGGATCAAGGGCGAACTGATCTACGCCGGTTATGACATCTTTGATCTCGCGGAGAGATCCACGTTCGAAGAGGTGGCATTCCTCCTCTGGACGCAGCGCCTGCCCACCAAGGCGGAAGCGGCTGAGCTGAATACGAAGCTTCTTTCCGAGCGTGGACTCGACCCAATTGTGGAGCGGCTCTTGCGCGAGTTGTATGCCGTCGTGAGGCCGATGCGCACGCTTGAAATCGCCGTGGAAGTCCTCGGCGCAATCGACAAGGATTCGAGCGACCTGACGAACTCCACGCTGCGCCAGACCGCCGCCCGGCTGACGGCCAAAATGGCCACCGTGATCGCGGCCTACCATCGCCTCCGCTCAGGACTCGAAATTGTCGCTCCAAGGGACGACCTCGGTCACTCCGCGAACTTCCTTTACATGCTCACCGGCAAAGAGCCGAACGCCCTCGAGGCCCGTACCTTCGATGTCGCGATGATCCTCCACGCCGAGCACGAAATGAACGCCTCGACCTTCTCGGCGATCGTCACCGCTTCCACCTTGAGCGACATGTACTCGGCGATCGCCAGCGCGATTGGCACGCTCAAGGGGCCGCTTCACGGTGGAGCCAACGAAGCTGTCTACAAGCTCGTAGAAGCGATCGGCACTGAGCAGAACATCGCCGGGCACGTCGAGGCACTCCTCGGTCGTGGCGAACGAGTCATGGGCATCGGCCACCGCGTCTACAAGACCACCGACCCGCGAGCCATCATCCTCGAGCGCCTCGGACACGAGGTTGCCGACCAGTCCCCTGACCGCAAGTACTTCGACCTGTCCTTGAAGCTCCGGGACTACCTGGCGCGCAAGCTGGAAGGGAAACCGCTCTACCCGAACGTCGACTTCTTCAGCGCGTCGGTCTACAAGATGCTGGGGATTCCAAGTGACCTTTACACGCCGATCTTCGCGCTTTCGCGAATCACCGGCTGGACGGCGCACCTCCTGGAGCAGTACGCCGACAACCGGCTCGTCAGGCCGAACGCACTTTATGAAGGTGCGGCGAACCGCGGCTACATTCCGATCGACCAGCGATGAGGCATCAACCGCCAGGTATCGCACATAACGCGTGCGATACCTGACTTTTCGCTGCGGCGGCCAGGGTCCACAGTAGTCGCATGAAGGTGCTTCTTCTAGTCGCTCCCTTGGCACTTGCTTTCTCGCTGGCGGCCTGCGGCGATGATGACGCGCAGTCCACGCCCGGGCCGACTGTCGCCTCAACCGCGACGACGGCCGCCGTGACCACCGCGCCGTCCGCGACGAGTTTCGCTACCAGCACCAGACCGGCCCCAACACCGGCGGCGGACGGCACTGTGGACGCGCTCGGTGCGGGGGACACGGATACCAAGACCGTAAAGGCGCAGCCCGGCGAGTTCAGTGGCCAGGCGCTGCTCAAAGACGTGCGCATGGGCGTTCACCCGGAACTGGGCGGCTGGGATCGCATCGTGTTTGAATTCAGCGGGCCCAACCTGCCACCGGCAACGATTGGCTATGTTGCAACCGCGTCGCAGTGCGGCTCCGGCGCGCCGGTCGTCTTGAAGGGCGCCGCCGTGCTGAACGTGCGCTTCTCGCAGGCCGCCGCACACGACCAATCGGCCCAGCCGACGTTTTCGCCCAAGACATTGCCCGGCCCGGGCACCACAATCCTCGAGGCGAAGGCATCATGCGACTTCGAGGGCGTTGTCAGTTGGGCGGCAGGGATCAAGGCGAAGCAACCGTTCAAAGTGACCACCCTGCAGAACCCCACGCGACTGGTAATCGACGTCAAGCAGTAACCGACCGTCGCACCCTGCTCCTCCGCCGGTGGACGAGCGTTCCCGTACGATGCCAGAATCACGCCACATCACTGACTAAGGAACGCCCCATGTCCGCAACACAAACCGCTCCCGTTCAAGCGCCCGGGCACGCCCCCATCCAGCTCGATGCCATCATCGTGGGAGCGGGTTTCGCCGGCATGTACATGCTCTACCGCCTTCGTGAACTCGGGCTGAGTGCCCGCGTCGTCGAAGCTGGCGACGGTGTCGGCGGCACCTGGTACTGGAATCGCTATCCTGGTGCGCGCTGCGACATCGAAAGCCTCGAGTACCAGTACGGTTTCGAGGACGACCTGCCGCGCGAATGGAAATGGACCGAGCGCTACGCTACGCAGCCGGAAATCCTCACGTACCTCAATCACGTTGCCGATCGCTTCAGCCTGCGGGACGGCATCCAGCTCGAAACCCGCGTCACCGCGGCCGTGTTCGATGAGGGGACCAACCGTTGGGCCGTGACCACCGACAGGGGCGATCGGTTCTCGGCCAAGTTCTGCATCATGGCCACTGGCTGCCTCTCGGCCGCCAAGGTGCCGGATTTCAAGAGGCTCGATTCCTTCAAGGGCGACTGGTACCACACGGGCTACTGGCCACACGAAGGCGTGGATTTCACCGGCAAGCGCGTCGGCATCATCGGCACGGGATCATCGGGCATCCAATCGATCCCGATCATCGCAGCGCAGGCGGCG
>JBDTVB010000207.1:0-4587 GCA_040007415.1 Anaerolineaceae bacterium | reverse complement strand
CGACGCGGGGCCGGATGCGGCCATCCGCTGACGCCGTCGACGTGTCGTTCGCGGCGAGGATGAGCTTGTGATAGTGGGCGGGGAGCTCAGATTCCTGTGTCGCGACGAGCCTGGTGCCGAGTTGTACGCCGTCCGCACCCAGGCAGAAGACGGCGGTGATGCCGTGCCCGTCGGCCACTGCGCCTGCTGCCACCAAGGGCATCGTCGGCAACGCGCGCCGGATGGAGGGGATCAAGATCATCATGCTGACTTCGCTTTCGCCGCGGTATCCGCCTGATTCGACGGGCTCGGCGATGACAGCATCGACACCGGCTTCCGCGGCTTTCTGGGCGTGCAGCGTCGTCGCCACGACGTGGGCAACTCGAATGCCGCGCTCCTTGAGCCGGGCCGTTGCCACCTTCGGGCTGCCGGCGGACGTGATCACCGCTTCGACTCGTTCTTCGATGCAGATGGCGATCTTCGCATCGAGCTGGTCGGCCGGCATTAGCGCAATGGGGAAGTTGACTGCGAATGGACGGCCAGTAGCGGCTCGAAACGCCCGAATGCGCTCGCGCAGCTGATCGGGGGTGGCTGCGGCTATCGTCCCGAGGCCACCGGCCTCAGAGACGGCTATGCCGAGCCGCGGGAGCGAGGCGACCGCGCCCATAACGAGGGGGTATTGGATTCCGTAGAGGTCACAGATCGGGTTCATGGGGCAGTCCTTTCGCGACTGAGATCAGCTTGTCATGCCGGCGAGCCCGACGAGGGCGCGACCGTGCTCAACTTCACCCATATGCCGGAGCCCGTGCTGGTAAACGAAGCATTCGAGGACTTCAAGCTTCCGCAAGGGGGCGTCGGGGCCGATGACGATGGCGCAGAAGATGTTCTGCATGTGCGGCGGCAGCTTCGGCATGAGCACTTCGCCAAGGACATCGGCGTTGATGGTCGCAAGGACGGAGGCGGTGCGAGCCAGTACCTGCGCCTGGTAAGTCTTCCACGCTTCGATGCCCGCGAATCGCAGGTGCTCCATCTCGGCGACAGTCTCTTCGCGGCCCATCGCATCAACGCTGACCCCAACCTTCTTCGCCCACTCCCCGCTCACCCAGATTGGGGCTTCCCGCAGAAACGGGCCGCTGACCGCTTGATCCTGGGCGCGGATGTAGTGGCTGAAACTGAAGGCCATGGGAAGAACGCCTGCGCGCTCGTGGTGGTTCATCTGCTCCAGCGTGAGATCGCTCACGGCCCGCTCCCACAGCGTGTTCAGGGCTCGGATTCGGTTTCGCAGAGAGTCGACAAATACCTGTACTTCCATGGTCATGTGGTTCTCCTCAGATCGTCCTGTTGAAGGTCCGCTTGATGACTGGGATGTGCTGCATGTCTCTGGCGACGCGGACGGCGCCGGCGTACAGGTCGGTCATCCCGGCCATGAACTCTGCCTCCGGCGCGTCCAGGCTGGGAAGTGGCGGGATGATGTGGGAGAGGACGACTTCACCTACCCCGGCGGCGGCGGCCAGCTTCGCGATCTCCAGCGTTCCGATGTGGTAGGACGGGACGTCGCTCATCAGACCCGCCTCACGAATGCGTCCTCCCGCCGTGAGCCCGGCGATGAGCTGTTGGATCATCGGGATGTTCATCGCTTCGCAGACCAGCATGTCGGCCCCTACCGAGGCGGCGGCGAGCGATTCGCAGAACGCCGTGTCGCCCGAGAGAACAACCATGCGGTCATCGAACCTCGCCCGGAACCCGAACGCGGGCACGACCGGGAAATGGTCGACTTCGAAACTCTCGAAGACGAGGGCCCCGAGCGCAAGGAATTGCTCAGGAGCCTTCGAAACCGGAACTTCGGTGACCTCAACCTTGATCCCGTCCGGGTGCAACTTATCGCCATGGTGGGCAAGTCGGAAGCCGATGTCCCTTCGCAATGCAAGCAGGAATCCATCGATCATTTCTTGCGTGCCGTCCGGGCCAAACACGCGCAGCGGCGTGGTGGCCCCGCCGGTCCAACGCTGAAAGAGGAAGTCCGGCACATCCGTCATGTGGTCGGTATGCATGTGCGTGAAGAGTGCAACGTCAATGGTGTTTGGGCGTATGCCTGAGGGAATCAGCCGGCGAGCAGCACCCCAACCGCAGTCAACAAGCACGTTCGTTTCGCCAGCGACGACGACCTGCCCGGCGCCACAGCGATCCAGGCTGGGAAGCGGACTGCCCGTCCCGAGGAATACGATTTCGAACCGTTCACTCATGGATTTGCCTCGATGAAGCGAATGATGGCAGAGGCCAGCTCTTCGCCCCTGTCTTCTTGAAGGAAGTGGCCGCCGCCCGTCATCGTGATGTGGGGTTGGCCCTGGGCGCCGGGCAGACGCCGGAACGGCGCATCGCCGCCGCCCGTGACGGCGTCCTTGTCGCTGAAGGTGCAGAGAACTGGCCCCCGCCACGCCTGCAGCGTTACCCATGCAAGCCGGTTTGCCTCTGACGCGGGGTCATCCGGGCGCGTTGGTACGAGCGACGGGAAGATTCGCGCGCCTTCCTTGAATGTTTCGTCCGGGAAAGGGGCGTCGTAGGCTGCGACTATCTCCGGCGACATGGGCTGCGCGCAACCGTTCTTCACGATCGTGCCGATGTTGAAACTCGGCGAGGTTTGCGAGAATCGCTGCCAGTTCAGGAACGCCTCTGAAGGCCTGGCGTCGCCGGTGGGCAGTCCTGTATTCCCCACCACGAGGCGCTTGAAGTGGGCGATGTTCTCCGCGAGCACCCGGATTCCCACCAGGCCGCCCCAGTCCTGGCCGAAGAGCGTTACCCCGTCGAGCCCCAACCCGTCAATCAGCGCCGCCTTCATCCAGAAAACGTGGCGGGCATAGCTGTAGTCGTCCCGTGAGGCCGGCTTGTCTGAGCGTCCGAACCCGACGAGGTCTGGTGCAATGCAGCGGTACCCGGCGGCGGCAAGAACCGGGATCATCCTTCTATAGAGGTAGGACCAGGAAGGCTCGCCGTGCATGAGGAGCACGACCTGGCCATCGCGAGGGCCTTCGTCCAGGTAATGGACGCGTAGCGTCCCGCCGTCACCGTCCGGGATCTCGATGTAGTGCGGCGCGAACGGGAACGCCGGTAGGTTGGCGAAACGGTCGTCCGGTGTGCGCAGGACTTCTATCGGTGGCTCCTTGGTGCGGGCAGCGTCCGCGAATTGAAGTCCGTCGGCTGGCATTTGGTGGCGCACTTTCGCGGACGCCTGAACGCTAGGACATGGCAGCAGAAGAGTCAAGATATGTTGACACTTACAGTGTCACGAGTTGAGAATCAGCCGTGACTTGCCGACCGGTCCGGTCGTCACGCTCACGGGCGTCGGTCATTTCATTCAGGAAGACGCCCCGGAAGCCGCCACGGCGCTGATCGAGCAGTTCGTTCAAATGACCGTGGCGTAACCAGGGACGCGACAGAACGGACCTCGCGGTCCTCGCCCGGACGCAGTTGGCCAAGCAGTAGCGAACTTCAGGCGCGGGGAGGGCTAGCGAACAGCGCCTCTAATGCGCGGCGCATCACAGCCGCTGTCTCGGCGGCCGCCAACCCGCGTTCGCGCAGGAAATCATATGTCTCAAACGAGCAGAACGCGTCGCTCGCGGACAGAGTCTCTCTCCGCTCCGCGCCATTCATACCCGAAAGTTCTGTTGCAAATTGGCACTCGACCTGGCGAGTCAAGAATCGCCGGCTCTGCCCGAGCTCTTCGGCGATTACCTTGTGGAATGGGGCACGCAATCGGGAGACCTGTGCTGCTGGGCGGATCTGTTCAAAGAGCGTCGCTCTCTGCTCCGCGAGCCGCAGGATTCGATCGGAGAGCGTGCCCTCACCGATCGACGCGACTTCGATGAGATGGCGAACGCGCTGCTGTTGGCGTTCAATGGCTGCGCGGTCGAGGTCGTCTCGATCATCGAAGTAGCGAAAAACGGACCGGCGCGAGACACCGGAGCGTTCGGCCACTTCGGCTGCGTCCGGGCGAAGGTTGCCTTCGGCGTAGAGGTCCAGCAGCGCATCCACCACGGCAAGCCGGTTTCGCTCCCGCCAGGCCCGGCGGCCATCCTGGGGGACGGCGCTGGCGGGTGCGACCACCTCTGGGCAGTCGGAAACCGTTTCCCTGTCGGTCATCAGGCATTCTTGGCCGGGTGGGCGGATCGGCGCAAGACTGATGTCATTGTCGGTGTCACAAACGCAGCGTGAGGGTGGGGCCCCAAGGCGCACTGGAGTCTATAGGCAGGCGCAGGCCACGCGGCGCGGTGGGTCCGAGCAGGTGCAGCACACCGCGAAGAATGGGAAGTTCGCGGTTGGGCGGGATCACGTAGACGTGGTCCGGCCCAACCTTCGTCCGATCCTGGATCTGGACGACTTTCATCGCGATTACGGCGTTGAAGCAATTCCACCAGGATGCCTTCGTGGGTTAGGTCCATGTGCTGTACCACAACCAAGGCGAGCCCACTCGACCACTCCGCTGGCGCGGACGAATGCCCGGTTAGTAGTGGATGGCGCGCCCAACGCCACCGCCGGCCGCGATTGAATCGCCCGTGACCGCCACTGAAAGCGGTGAGGCGAGGAATGCGACGAGGTTGGCGATATCACAGG
>JBDTVB010000206.1:0-4587 GCA_040007415.1 Anaerolineaceae bacterium | reverse complement strand
GCCGTTGGTGGCGGTGCCGACGTGGAGCGTGAAGCATGCAGGGCATTCGCAGCGCTGTGCGCCGCCTCCTCTAGCAATCGCCGACACTCCTCCTCGTCTTGATCAAGCACCAGAGTCAAGAATGCGTAACCAACGCAGTTCGAGCGATTTGCCTCGCTTATGTAGCGCGTTCGGCGCGCGGAGTTCTCAAGCGCGCGCGTGGTCTCCAACGCATCTCGCCTGTTTTCACGAAGATCTCCTAGATTGGATGGAAGCTGATGGACTTGGATCAACGGGTCACCTGGAATCGATATAACTTTGCCTTGTCCGCCGCTTGGAACGTCTTCCCCCCAACACCCGGCAACTGGAATCGGGTCCACGTGGAGCTAGACAGGTAGTACTCAACGCCCCCGGGATTCGTCGCAACGGCCTTCTGAAGCCTGGTGGCCAAGGCCTCAAGAGTGCTGTCTCCCGAGACACTCATGGCTTCCCGGATCGACTCAAAATACTCCGGAGAGCCCTGCACCGCGTATCGCGCGTTGGCCCCCTCGCCAATCTTCCTTCCGGCCGCGAATCGGCCGTTCATAGGATTTATGGCTTTGCCGCCCTTCGCCTCCATGATGATCAGGCGTTCAGCCCCCTCAACACCCTCATTGACCACCCACACCTGGTCAAAGAGGCCGTTGGCCCCCCCGCCGCTGCCGGGGTACTGCTGGCAGCACAGTTGCTTGAGAGTGCCAGTCGCCTGTTCCGCCGGGGTGAGAAGATGCGTGCGTACCACCTGCTCGGCCACCTTCTCACCAAGTTCGTGGCTTGCGATCTGCGCCTTGGAAATCGCCGCGATCTCGTTGAGTGATCTTACCGCCCCCTCCCGGATCTGACGTGCCGCCGCGAACTGTCGCGCCGCGGCAATCCGCTTGGCCATCGCGGTACTTACGTCGAAGGCCAGACTGTCGACCTGCGCAAGCTGGACTGGTCCTACGATGATGGGTTCAAGGCGGGGCAGCGTCTCCGCCACCGTTGCCGTCACCCGGAGCGCGGTTCCGGCACCGATGACCGCGATTCCTGCGAACTTCGTTCCGGAGAAGAGCACGGCCTTGCTCAGTGCGCCAGCCACGAACCCAAAGAGTTTCGCGATCGGCGCATAGAACGGATCGAGGACATTGGGCAGAACATCCAACGCAAATTGCTTGGTCGCTTTGTCGAGCGACTCCTTGTACTCGAGACTCACCCCATTTCCGATAGTCTCCAAGCCCTTCTTCTCGCGGATTTGTTGAATGATCTGGGCGCGCTCTAGAAGCGCGATGTAGTCGCGCGGTGAAGTCAGGCTGCTCTGCCAGCGTCCAAGAAACCCGGGATCGTCCAGGACGTCCTGGAAGGTGACGTCTCCCTCGGTATCGAGAACCTGTTCTGGGAACGGAGCGGGGTCGGGCTGTTCGGGCGGGAAACCTCCCGGAAGATCTTCCTTCAGCGCGTCAGCGACATCGGCACCATCCGCCCTGGCCACCGTGAGCAACGTGCCCTGGTTTCTCGCGAAGTCGAGAGGACGAAGCGCATTCTTTCTCAGGAACTCCGAGATCACGGTGTCGGCAACACTGGGGTACGTCATGTCCATCACCCCGGGTTGATCGGGGATGAGATAGCGCCCACGCGAGAGACGGAACAGACCTGGGTCGGCGATGTCACGGCCAATGGGCGTCTCATTCTGGTGCTCGCCGGTCAGATATGCGAACGTAAACGCCTCGCTGTGGAATCGATTGCCGTCGCTGTCCACCCCGTCGACAGAGTAGACGTTCTGACCGAGAGCGGCAGGGAGAAGGTCATGACGAGACTTCGACTTGAGGTTGACCCTCGTAAGCCGAGGCGTAAGGTTGACTTCGAGGGAATCTCCCAGTTCGTCGCGGTCAGGCTGATACAGCGACACCGTCGGCGTGGACGCGAGTCCATGCCATCGGATGGTCTGCACAAGGTGTGGATCGTGGTACTCACCCACGACCACCTGTGTCGGCTCGGTGCCGATCACGCGGTCCTCGTAGAGCGGCGCCAGGGGACTTGTGGGCTTCACATTCACAATGCTCGCTTCGCGAGGCGTCAGAATCTCGACCCCGCTTACCTCCGCATTGGCCCGGAAACTCGACGTGCCGCTTTCAACCACGGCGGTTATGGCGCTTCCCGCCTCGACCGGGATCACACCCGAGGCCGCCAGCGACGAAGGCGAGATGGGGTCCGCGAGCTGGTGCCATGGCACTCGACTGCCCAGGATGGGAACTGTCTGATATCGGCTCAACCCGCCCGGAAGCTCGGTCGCAGACATGGGTACCTGTCGCGTCACCGCTTCTTCGATGGAGAGATTGCTTCCGACCGTCGCGCTGACCGAGCCGAGGGGGAAGTTCGGCCCGGTGAACTGGACCTTGAAGGGCTTTGCGGTTTCAGTGGGCGCGTCGTTCGTGAAAAGGACGACCGGCATGTCCGCCAACGGCCCATCGCCGTTCTGAG
The DNA here is from genome assembly GCA_040007415.1 of Anaerolineaceae bacterium. GTDB lineage: Bacteria > Chloroflexota > Dehalococcoidia > Tepidiformales > Tepidiformaceae > PNKC01. The sequence continues at coordinate 2,112 of JBDTVB010000206.1, read as the reverse complement.
AAGTCACCATCGTGGTGCGATAGCCAACGGCGCCGATTGCGTTCTCAACTCGGATCGACACGCGAGTCGTCGGCAACGGTAGAGGCACACGTAGCGGAGCGGCAAAGGTGAACTGGCCACCTGGGCCGCCACCAAGAGTGGCGCCGATGCCGTTGATCGATACCGTCGGCATAGGAGCGTTCGAATTGGCGCTCCTCACCGGGTCAAACACCGTACCCGCGATGTCGAGCTCCCAGAACTCTCCCACAAGAACCGGCTGCGCCCTGGTGATCTCGACTCGAGGGATCGCGGTGACGCCAGGAACGTAGCGCATCGGGACGCCGTCCTCTCCCAAGAACTCGATGCCGCTCGCGATTCCCTCATCCTTGATGCTCGAACGCAAATACCAAACACTCGGGATCGCTCCGATCTTGACCTTGATACGTGTCGCCGCGATCTTTTCACGCACCGCCGCCGTAATCTCGGCCGGCATTCGGAAGGTATCGGGAACCAGCAGGAGCGCCGAGCTTCGCAAAGTGCCCGCACCGGCAGGCCTCAATTGAATGGCCTGCTCGCTCCCTGGCAAGACGATCATGGCCGAGGCCGACGACCCGGCCAGGTGGTCGGTTGCCGTTACGAAGAACGCATTCGGAGCGACGCTGGGCGCCTCAGCCGGAACGCTCTGCTCTTGTCGTACTGTACGAGCCACGACCGACCCCTCAACATCCACGTTGGCGCGGATCCACACCGAGTCGGACCCGCTGTTGCCAAGGGAGTTGACCGCGGTAACCTCGAACAGGACATCTTGTGGGGGAAGGGCAACGTCCTTCTGGAACGTTCCGCTAAATGCGCCGAGCCCGTCCGGCCCCGCGCTCGTCTGCACCACGGGAACGGTCTCCGAACCGATCAGAACGGAAGTAACAGGAGCGATGGCGTCGGTCACGCGACCAGAAATTCGCAGCGTGGTCGCGGCCGGCGTTGGCGTTCCAATCGCATCAAGCTGGACAAAGGGTTGCAGGTTCGCAACCGGAAGCGCGTCGGTACGAGATGAATCAATGCCCTCCGCTGTCCCTGTGAACTCCAACTCCACTGGACGCAGCCTCCTGGACGACCTAGTCTCGAGTTCATCCTTTGTACCCATGTTGATCCGTGCGCTTGCGCTGTGAATCGAGCTTGGATTGAAGGCGCGCCCGGCAGGTAGCGTGAGCTGCATGTTCTCGACCGGGAACACTTCTGGAGCGCCCCCATCGACAGCAATCGAGACTTCAGCGGTGCTTGCAACAACGCTCGAGGGTGCCACCCCCAACTCCAACGTCACGGGCTCCTTCGACACGCCGAGTTTGGTCTGGAATGGTCCGCCCGTCGAACGGAAGAAGAGAACCTTCTCCAGTGCCGCCACCTGTACGCCGCCCTTGAGCGGCTTCGTTCCGAGGGCGGAGTGAGCCACGCCGAGCAACAGCCCGTCTTCCGTGATCGAGAGGTGGCCTCCGACGCCCTGAATCTGGCCGGCGTATTGCGGCCGGGATGGGTTCTCGACGCTCACGATCTCAGTCAAAGACGGCTGGTCGGCAATTTCGGCGTAGCCGACGTAGGCCTTGCCGTCCCTGATCAGAATGCTCGCGACACCGCGTGGCGCCCTGAGTCGGGTCGCACCCAGCACCACAGGGCTTGCCGGGTTCTGGACATTCACCACGAAGAGAATGGCGTTGCCCCCATCCTGGGCTGAAGTCACGACGTAGGCCAGCGGCACGCTACCCTGCAGGCCCGCGGCCACAGCCAGTCCGTACGCGCTGATCAGCGTCTCGCCGCCTCCTATGAAGGTCGGCTGGCCCTTCCACCGGAGACCTCCCGACTCCTGCGCCACCGCCAGGCCAAAGTCGCCGGTGGCCAGGATCAGGGGATCTCCACCGTCCGCCACCGCGAGGCCAGTGAACCAACTGAGGCCGGTGGCGGAGGACGAGGGCACGGGAATCGTCTGGATTACCGCTTGCCCGCCGAAGCCCTGGCCGTCTGTAGCCGACGCCGTGATCATCTGGAAGTACTCCGCACCGCAGCAGGGGACATACGCCTGACGCGCTTGATTGAGGTCCGCCACCTGGAGGCCCTTCCGGAAGGTCGCCGCGTAGAGCTTCT
>JBDTVB010000205.1:0-4604 GCA_040007415.1 Anaerolineaceae bacterium | reverse complement strand
ATGCGCGCGAATTCTCTCGCAACATCAAGGCTACCGGTCTGCGCAGCATGTTCGAACTCAAAATCGCCGGCGAGGCCTCTCCTCGCTACGTCATTATCCGCGGGATGACACGCAAAGGCGGGACCGGCGAGCCGATCCATCTCGACTTCTTCCAGGTGGACCCTAGCCGTCCGATCGTGGCGAATGTTCCGATCCACCTCGTGGGCGAATCTCCCGCCGTACGCGACCTTGCGGGCACACTGCTTCACAGCCTGGACATCGTCTCGGTGCGTTGCTTACCGCTGGCCATCCCCACCAACTTGGAGGTGGATGTCACATCGCTCAAGAGCTTCGATATGACGCTCTCGGTAGCGGACATCGTACCGCCTGAAGGAGTCGAGATCCTGACGGATCCCGGGATTGTCATTGCCACTGTCAACCCGCCGAGAATCCGCCTTGAGCCAGGCGAGGAGCCTGAAGAAGGCGCGGCCGAGCTTGGAACCGACGCTAGCGACGAATCCAAATAGCTCCGTCGCATCCGTGACGGACCGTAATTACCCGTCCGATCCGGCAGCTACCGCACTGCGGCTGTTTCTCGGTTGGTTCGGTGCGCACTACGCCCGCAGCCTCGCCGTCCCGCGCGCCGAATCCGATGGTGCCGTGCTGCACGCCAACGTCACCGTTGGCCGCAAGTGGGAACTCGCCGTCGGTGTCGTCAATACGGTTGCCCCCGATGCCACTGTCTCGTTCGAAGCCGCGCGCGCCGCGGTAGAGCGCCGGCTTGATGTGGAGGGCCAGTCGGTGGTGCTTTGGGTGCCGCGCGGCGCGCCGCTGCCCATCGGAGAACCAGGACTCAGCCAGTTGGTATTGGCACTTTCGGAAGCCAATCAACTTGGAGAGGACGGTCGCCTCGAAGTTCGGCGTCCTACCAACCTCTACCTCCGGCGGACTAGCAATACGGGCTCAGTCGTCACGGTCCTTGGCGGGTTGAGCGCCCACTGGGCGCAATTCACCAACCGCGTCCCCGGCAGCTTCCAACTCAATTCCCAGGAACTCTACCGTCTGCCCGCGAGCAAAGATGAGCGCGAAGCGCTGGCAGAACGCATCGTTCTCGCTGCCGGCCAGCCGGAGGTGGACGATACCGTTGTGGTGCGCGCTGAGGACGCGTGGACGGCGAACGATCTGGGTGACGGCGGTTCCACCGTTATCGGCAGCCCCCAGCGAGAGTCGGATGAGCAGAGCTCGTTGCTGCGGCGCAATCTCCGCAAACTCCTCAAGCAAGTTGAGCCCCGGCTCCGCGCGGAATCCGCGCCGAAAGCGCTCGTGGTGCTTGGCGCCGCAACCTACGCCGAAGAAGAGAAGCTGACATGGGCGCTGCGAGGAATGGACCCATCACTTTTCGCGGGCTATGACATTCTTTCCGTGGTCGCGGATGGCGTCGTCAAGGTGCTGCTCGAACCCGCCCGCCAGACGCTGCCGTGGGACGCCCCGCTGAGCTAGGCTTGCGGCACATCTTTAGCGGAGGCCTGGGACTTGACGATCACACGCGTTGGCTTCATCGGACTCGGGATTATGGGCGCGCCGATGGCCGCCAACCTGCTAAGCGCGGGATTCCAACTGTCGGTGTGGAACCGCACAGCGGGGCGCGCTGATTCTTTGCTGGCTGCTGGGGCGTCCCTCGCTGCTTCACCCCGTGAAGTCGCGGAAGTCTCCGAAGTGACGCTGAGTTGCGTCACGAACTCGCCCGATGTGGAAGCGATCACGCTCGGCCCGAACGGGATCATCGAAGGGGCGGCTCCTGGCAGCGTCTATATCGATTGCTCGACCATCTCGCCCGAGGTGACGCGAGCCATTGCCAGCAAGTTGGCCGCCGCGGGCGTTTCGATGCTCGATGCACCAGTCAGCGGCGGCGACGTTGGCGCTCGGGCCGGAACCCTGGCGATCATGGTTGGAGGTGACGCGGCAACGTTCGAACGGTGTCTTCCGGTGCTCCAGGCGATGGGCAAGACAGTCGTCCATGTTGGGCCAAACGGCGCCGGTCAGGTGGTGAAACTCTGTAACCAGGTCGCCGGAGGGCTGCACTTGTTGGCGATGGCGGAGGCTATCGCCCTAGCTCGCGCGGCCGGTGTTGCCCCAGCAAAAATGCTCGAAGTGGTGGCCGCTGGAGCTGCTGGTTCGTGGATGCTTTCGAACCTTGCGCCGCGGGCGCTCCGCGGAGATTTTGCCCCGGGCTTCATGGTCGATCTCATGCAGAAGGACCTTGGGCTGGTGCTCGAAACGGCAGCAAAGCAGTCGCTTCCGCTACCGGGCACAGCGCTTGTCCAGGAGGTCTTCCGCACGCTCCAAGAGCGGGGCCGAGGGTCCGATGGGACCCAGGCGATCATCGATGTAGTGGGTCTGAACGATGTTTCCTAACCCGCCGGGTCGGTGCCCTTGAACCAATCCTGGACCTGCTCGTAGCCCGCGCGCGATTCGTTCATCGCGTGGACGGCCGCGGCAACCAATTCGTCCGCGCGTTCGAACTCCGGCGTCCATGGAGCGGTCCCTGCCCAGGCGCGCGCGTGGATCCCATTGCCCTCGGCGTCCCGCGCGTACGGCTCGGTCCCGATGCGCGTTCGGATACGCTCGCTGAACTGTTCGACGCCGGGCTGTTCTGCCGATGAGAGCAGCACTGCGAACCGGGACTCTCCCAGGCGAGCAGGGATGTCCGAACGGCGAACGATGTCTCGCAGAATCTCGGCGACCGTCGGAGCGAGGGAGGGCGGTTCCGGCTCGGTTGCGCTCGGATGGAACGCGGCCACGGCAACGTCAAAGACCATGAGCGTCATTTCGCCGCCGTACCGCAAGCTGCGCTCAATGTCCCGCTGAACCATGTCCATGAAGAGATCAGCCCCAAAGAGGCCCGTTTCAGAGTCGAGCAGTTCCGGTTGGTAAACACGCTCTACTGCTGGCACCTTTGGCGAGTGGTGCATGCCTGGGATCTTCAGCATCGTTGTCTCCTTGGTCGGTGTGGTATGGAGCGACTAGGCAACCGAGGGCCCATCCGTCTCTTCCCGGTCGTGGAAGAGCGAAGTTATCGGTCGAATGGCCTTGTGGTGGCTCAGCTGTTGGTCAGCTGCGTTGAACAGATCGTGCGAGGTGCATCCGATCCCCGAGGCGACGCCGAAGGTGGCCGTCACCGGGATTTCGCCAGCCCACTCATCGCCATTAAGCCGTTCGAATTCATGGACGATCCTGCGGGAGATGAGGCGCCCGAGTTCCATGTCCGCGTCCCCAAGGACGATGCCGAAGTCATCCCCGCCGATGCGCGCAGCGAAATCGGTCCCCCGGACGCAGCGGCTTATGCCCGAGGCCGCTCGGCGGATCATCGCGTCGCCCACTTCGTGGCCATGGGCCTCGTTGACAATCCGCGTGCCGGCGAGGTCGACGACGATAAGTGTGACCGGTGACCGTGACGCTCTGGCTTTCTCACACACCTCCCGAAGACGCTCGTCGAAGGCGTGACGGTTGTGCAAGCCTGTCAAGTAGTCGGTGCAGGCCTCGCGCTCGAGCCAGCGAACCATCGTATCGCGGCGGCGCAATTGCCGGTTTTCTTCGAAGGCGCCCAGGATGCGAGCCTCAAGCTGTGAACCATCGGCCAGGTGTTGTTTGCTCAGGAAGTCGTGGGCGCCGAGCTTCATCGCCGGGAGCGTTTCGCGTTCGTTGTCACCGCTCGTAAGCAGCACCACGGCCACATCGCCGTGCCGTTCTCGGAGGAACCGCACCAGGTGGTTGTCACGTTCGGTCCACAGGCCGTACTCGATGAGAGCGACATCAAATACGCCTTCGCCCAACAGAGCCTGCGCCTCGTCCACGCTGCGGGCGGCGTGCGGCAGGAACTCGCCGTTCTTTCGCAACAGCTCGCACACGGAGCGAACATCCTCTATCGCCGAATCGACAACGAGGACGCGAAGAACCCGGCGCCGTTCGGGTGCGCGGACTTTGGTAGCTGTCACGGTTATGACTCCCCAAGTTGACTATCGGCACATCGCGACACGGACGCTAGGGGAGCAGCGGCGAGTAGAGCGAGATTCCGTGACGGACTGGGGCTAGAAGAGCGGCCCTCCCGGATCCAGGACTTCTCCGGACATGGCGATGACCGCAGGTCGTTCTTCGCAGTAGCCTTCGTTCTCGCACTTATCGAAAACGAACGCCGCCCGCTTCTTGTCGAACTCGATCTTCCATGCGCCAATGACAGGGCTTGATCGCCCTTGTTCTAATTGTGTCGCCAGCACGGCGATGAGAGCGCTGAGTTCTTCTCGGCCCACGTTGATAGCTCCAATGCGAATTACCTGTCCAGCGTTACTCACCACCGCCCGCGGTGGCAACTTGCGGGCGCAGCGCTGGCGTCCGTCGGCTGAGGGCAGTGCTGAGGAGCGCCGTGACCACCGTGGCGCCCACGACGATAGAGCCCATGAGGAGTAGCGTCGTTCGCTCGCCGGAAGCGTCAGCAAGGGCGCCAAACGGGTATCCGGCGAGGCCGTTGAAGCCCCAGGCGAGCATCGTGATCGACATCACGCGCCCGTAGTACGCCTGATCGCATTCCTGCATCACCAGCGCGTTGTTCAGCATCTGGAAAGCGCTCG
>JBDTVB010000204.1:0-4629 GCA_040007415.1 Anaerolineaceae bacterium | reverse complement strand
GTACATCTCGTCCACGCCTTCGGCCCAGACTTCGTACTTGTTGTAGATGTGGTAGAGCCCGGGGGCGTAGGCGTCCATGTTCGGGTGGCTGCCGAGCGGGGTGTCATTTTCGTAGGGCCAGAGGTCCGGCACCTGCCCATATGTGCCGATGTTGATCTCCGGGGTGCCCAGGCCGTTGATGCCGGGGACCGCGCGGACGCCGCGCTCGCTCTTGGTGCGCATGAAGTTGAAGGTGGCGGCGCCGACGGTCTCCGGATGCTCCGCGGCCTTCGTCACAAACTCCGCGACGCGGTCGGCCGGCAGTTGCATCATGGCAATGTTGGCGATCGTCCGGTCGGGGATCGCCGAGGCTTCGATCTGGGCGAGGAGCTCGTCGCTCCATCCGAGTTTTTGACCACGAGCGCGAGTAGCGGGCTTCAGTTGCATGTGTCCCCCAGGTGTTGAGTGCTAGGTGCTGAGTTCGACTGGCCGACTAGGCCACCGGGTCGAGGAGGTCCTTGAAGGACCGGCTCATGCGCTCGCGTCGATCACCGAGGCCGATCACTTCGAGGCGATGCATGTACTCGTTCACCTGGCGCTTGCGCATGATCAGGAGCTTATCGTAGCCCTCGTCCATCTTCTCGATGCCGCCGCCAGCGAGAATCGCGAGCGCTTCGCCGGTCATCGGGTTGGTCGTCAGGCCGGCCTGTTGGTTCTGGCCGAGCGCGCCTTCCTGGATGTCCAGGTAGTGGTGCAGCTCTTCCTTGCGCCACGGCTCGGTGTCCATCACGTACTTCAGGTGCGTGACGCCGAAGGCGAGGTGGCGGCTCTCATCCTGGGCCGCCAGGCGGAACATCTTCTTCTCTGCTTCGTTCTGCGAGATCAGTTCGCCCATGCGGAAGAGCGTCTGCACAAAACCTTCGCCGAAGAGGTGAAGGAGCGCCGTCATCTCGGTGAAGTCGTCCACGCTGAGCAGGTTGATCGCACCAAAGCCGGCGTCAACCATGCCGCCGCCGTTTACGAGGGCGCGCTTGCGGAAGACGTCCAGGTGACGGCCTTCGTCCATGATCTGGGTGCCGAGGAAGAGCTGGGCTTCGAAGTGATCGGGGTGCACCTGCTCCATGAAGCGGCCCGGCAGGTCACCAGCGATGAACTCCACCTGCGTGAGGAACGTGCAGAGTGTGCACATCGCCCATTCGAGGTCTGCGGACTGGGGGACAACGGTCTCCCAGGGGATGTCCGTCGCGCTGGACCACTGGCGCTGGTTCGCCTCTTCGTAGAGCAGCATGGCGCTTTCCGACCAGACGTCGGCCTTGGACCGGTACTGGCGGGCGTGGCGAGCGGAGCGTGGGTCAGCCTTCGAACCGCGGGCGGCGAAGATCGGGCTGCCGGCCTCATCCAGCGCGTTTACGCCATAGGTGACCATGTTGATCTGTTCAAGGGTGAGGCCCCGGCGCCCGGGCTGGATGCGCATGTCCTGTTCGGTATCGAGGTTCAGCCAGTCAAAATTCAGTCCTGGCACTTCCACAAATGTGGGAGAAGTCACGTTTCAGCCTCCACAAAAGTGCGGGGGCCACTAGGCGGGCCGCCGCAATAGGCAGAGTGTATACGAAGGATAGGCCGTTGTGTAGCGCAAATCGTTCAGTTATTGGGCTGCGAAGTCATCCTGTCCGGCGATGGAGAACCACGAACTCTCAGAGGCGCTCAGCCGCGCGGCGCGATGAGGAGCGTAGCCCGGGTCTGCATAGAACGCATCCGCTGACTCTTTGGACGGCCATTCGATGATGACCTGCAGGGCTGGGCTGGAACCGCTTCCTTCCACGAGCTCGTGGTTGGCCGTCCGGGCGAGGTACCGCCCTCCGTGCTTTTCGACCAGCGGACCTACCGCCTCAAGGTAGGACGGGATCCAGGTGTCTGACGTTGGGGTAACCGAGACGACCGAGTACTGCGCCATGGTGTTCTCTCCTTAGATCACTGTCTGAGCTTGCCCAGAACGTGCGGCGGAATATATCCATCCCGCGAGCGCTTGGCAACATATTGTCCTGCTTCGCTACGCACCTGACTGATCCCGCTTCTGGTTCGCAGTCGCATGGCGAGCCCTGGATCTTCCGGCAGGGTCCGCCCACGACTCCCCTGAAAACTGACAAGTCGTCCGCAACCAATCACAATCCCCACTCCAGGAGGTGTCCCATGGCTGTTCACTACTCGGTTCAAGGCGCGGTGGCCGTCGTCACCATCGACCGCCCGGAAGTGCGCAACGCCGTCGACCGTCCAACCGCGCAGGCGCTCAAAGCGCATTTCGAAGCGTTCGAGGCGGACGATTCGCTCTACGTGGCGGTGCTCACCGGTTCGAACGGGATGTTCTGCTCGGGGGCAGACCTGAAGGCGGTCTCGGACGGACGCGGCAACCGCGTCACGGGGACAGGTGATGGGCCGCTGGGCGTAACGCGCATGTTGCTTTCGAAGCCAGTCATCGCCGCCGTCGAAGGATTTGCCGTGGCCGGCGGGCTGGAACTGGCTGCATGGTGCGATATGCGGGTGGCCGCGCGCGACGCCACCTTCGGAGTGTTCTGCAGGCGTTGGGGAGTACCTCTGGTGGACGGCGGCACCATTCGACTCTCGCGACTGCTGGGCCACAGCCACGCCCTGGACATGATCCTCACCGGGCGTGGCGTGAGCGGTGAGGAGGCGTTGCGCATGGGGTTGGCGAACCGCCTGACGGAGCCCGGCGGCGCCCTCGCCGAAGCATTGCAGCTCGCCAACGACCTCGCCGCCTTCCCCCAGCGCTGCCTGCGTTCGGACCGGCTCTCTTCCTATGAACAGTGGGGCATGGGCCTGGATGAGGCACTGTTGAACGAATACCAGCACGGGCAGGGCACGATCGCCTCAGGTGAAACGCGCGAGGGAGCAACGAGGTTCGCCCAGGGCGCGGGGCGTCACGGCAAGTTCTGATTGGTGCCGGCGGGGACGCTACCCCCAATCGCGAAGGAACTCGTACCGATCGGCGATATCGGCGGGATCGAGGGCGGTCGCAAGCTGCTGCAGCCTGGCCAATCGGTCACTCAGCGAATACTTCTGCTGGACTACAAACACAATCCCAGCGTGATGCGGTCCGGCGCCGAGCAAGCGGAAGTGCAACTGGAGGAAGTCACGGACATTGCTCGTGACGAGCACCCGGCCCTCTCGCGCGGCATAGCTGAGATGCTGTTCGTCCGGAGCGCCGTAGAGCTTGGAATCCCACGGCGCCTCGGTGTCGATGCCCTGTGCACGGAGGGCAAGGATGACGCGCCACTCGGCGGAGTCGTCATCCAGATAGAACCGGGAGAGCACTACGAGGCGTGGCGCTTCGGACTGTGCTCAAGCCAGAGCTGGTCATGGTCCGATTCCCTGGCCAGGAGTTCCGCATCGATCGCCGACCGGTTCGCGTGGTAAAAGGCGAGCGCCGCGTATACTTGGGCGTGGGTCAGGTGATTGTCGAACACATCCCGGACGATCTCCTCGGCAGAGAGCCCCTGAGCGGCGAGCGTGGCGATTCGGCCAACACTCACGCCGGTCCCCGTTATCAGCGGGCTACCCTCGCGCTGATCTGGGTCGATGGTGATCAGGTCCGCGATGCCGACGAGCGATGTCATCCATGCAGTATACAGCGCGAGGGCAGCCCTCACTCCAGGAGGCGCATCCCCGAGAGGTAGCCCGGCTCTGCAAACGTCGCCGACGGAACCGCTTCCGCGACGGCGGCGCGAATCGCCACGAGGTCGGTGCCGCCTTCGGGCGTGACCGGCGGCATCCAGTTGTCGTGGTGGCCGGGGATGATCATTTTTGGCTGCAAGAGCCGCGCCTCGAGGGCTGCGAACTGGGCTAGCGACCCCTGGATCGGCTCGCCATCGACGTTGCCCCGGCCAGCGATGGCGAGAATCGCGACGTCCGGCCGCAGCCCTGCCAGGACGCCCGTCCAGCAGCCAGATGTGTCCTGCCAGAAGATGCTGCCCGCGGGTGTCTCTATAAGGTAGGCGAGAGGGCCCCCGGTAACCGGGCTCCCAACCGCGTTGCGAAGGTGGTTCCGCAGTTCGACTGACTGCTGGTTGTCGCCCACCGCGCGCTGGCCGATCGCCGTCGCCAGCCCCGCCTCACGCGAGACTGCGGCGCGTTCGTCTTCGCAGAGCCCAAGGTGGCCGTGCGCTTCTTCGGTCGCCGCCAGGTTGCTCGCCACCCAGGTGCAGGAATGCAGGCCGGGGAGCACGCGTACCATGATCCCCGGGGCCAGGCGATGCCGTTCGCCGCCCTGAGACAGCAGCATCTGCTCCCGCGGGATGCCCTTGTCAAACATCACGCGGCCGCTTTCGTGCGACCCGATGATCTTCGCGCCGGTCTTGGCGGCGATGATCTCGGCCCCTGCGATGTGATCGAAATGGCTATGCCCAACGAGGATGAAATCGGCACGCTCGACATCGGCGGTGGTCATCCCGACAGAAGGCGCCGAGGGCACGCGGTCCATGTAAGCGTCCAGGAAAACGACGGTCTCGCCGAGCGTCAGGCGGAAGGTGGCGCAGCCGAGCCAATCAAGGGTGATCTTCATTTTCGTAACTCTCCGAGGGTCGCAGTGTACAGCGGTTGCCCCTCCGCGCTGAGGGCGATCCCAGCTTCTGCCCA
>JBDTVB010000203.1:0-4654 GCA_040007415.1 Anaerolineaceae bacterium | reverse complement strand
ACATCCTCGAAGCTCACCTGCAGCGCCATACCGATGCGCACCTCCTCAGGAGCGCAGCCGAGGATGTTCGCCGTCATATGCGGCCCCTCTTCCAGCTCAACGATTGCGATCACGTACGGTTCGTCACCCGACCACTGCGGGGCCGTCGCCCTCCGCGCCACGGTGTACGAATAGACGCTCGCCCGCCCTGAAACCTCGACCCATTCGAGCGCGTCCCCCGGCGCAAATGGTGAGACCGCGCGCGGATAGAAGACGTACTTCCCGGTCTGTTTCGAACGCTGAATCAACAGCTGGTGGCGCTTCGCGGCCTCCCAGAATGGCCGCGAGACATCCGTCGGCTCGGGCAATGGCTTCATGTACGGCGGCGAGGTTGCGTCGCCGCTTGCGGTTGCTTCCGTGGGCTCGGTCACTAGCGTCCCCTCTCCAGAATGAGCGAGACCTGCTCGCTCATGATTCCGCCGTTGCCGTTCACGTAGGCCAACTGACACTTCTTCACCTGCCTGCCCTGGGCCCGGCCCATCACCTGGCGCGCAGCCTCCGTAACGTGTGACATGCCCCCGGCCAACCCGGCCTGGCCAAACGAAAGCTGCCCGCCGTGAGGGTTGAGCGGGAAGTCGCCGTCAAACTGCAGATTGTGCTGGTCCACGAACTGCCCTCCGCGACCCTTCTTCGCAAACCCAGCGTCCTCAATCGAAATCAGGACGGTGATCGTGTAGCAGTCGTAGATGCTCGCCACGTCAATGTCTTTGCGCCGCACACCCGCCATCTCAAACGCGAGGTTGGCCGCCGAGGTGATCGGGCTGTGAGTCAGGCTTGGTGCGTAGGTGATGCTGCGGTGCGTGGTGTGCTCCCCTACCCCAAGGATGGTCGCGGCGTGCTTCGCCTTCTTCGCGCGTTTCGCGCTCGTGACCACCACCGCCGCCGCCCCAGCGACGGGCATCACTATCTCGAGCAGGTGGAGCGGGTCAACGATCACCGGCGAGTTGAGTACGTCCTCTACGGTGATCGGCTGGCCGAAGAAGAGCGCGTTGGGGTTGTGGCAGGCGTTGTAGCGCTGCGCTACGGCGATCTTGGCCAGCTGCTCAGGCGTCACGCCAAACTCGTGCATGTAGCGGTTGGCGATCATCGCGTAGCCGAAGTTGGCGCCGATCGCGCCGTACGGTACTTCGAATTCGGAATAGGGCGTCCGGTCCACGCGTCGACCCGCCCACCCCGTGCTGGCAGAGCGTCTCGGGCCAGTAGTGCTACGGCTCTCTCGCCGCGCAGCAGTCAGGCAGAGCACTGTTTCGCAAAGCCCGGCGCTGATCGCCATCGCCGCGCGGGCGACCATCCCGGCGCCAGTCGCGCCACCGTGATCAACCACCTCTGCGAACTTCGCATCGATCCCCAGGTACTCCACCATGGTTGCGGGGGCGAACATGGGCGCCTCGGCGAAGCTCTCAGTGACGAGCCCGTCGATGTCCCCCGTCTCCAGCCCGGCGTCCGCAACCGCCAGCCGGCCGACCTCAGCGAGCATCCCGAGCGTGGTTGCGCCCTCTGTGTAGCGGGTGGGTTTGAATTCGCCGATCCCGATGATGGCGGCCTTTCCGCGCATCGACATTCGCATCACTCCGGGTTCGAAAGTGGAGACAGCCTAGCGCGAATCCGTTCGCGCGTCGCGCGCGGCGGGCGGAGCGAATCGTGACGACCCGGACAAAGCCCACCGGGCAGCGGCCGGGCGGAGAGTCGGCGCTCCTGCAACGGCTCATGGCCCCGCGCGGGCCAGTTTCGCCGGCGCCATCTGCTCGCGCCGGATGGCCAGTGGATTGGGACCGGTAGGCCCTGTGCGCGCGCCCGGCGTACGTCTATGGTGCGTTCATGGCGAACGTCGAAGATTACCTCCGCCGTTGGAGCGACGCCGGTCTCATCGGCGACGAACAGGCAGAGCGCATCCGTGAGTTCGAACGTGCAATTCCCGCTCGCCAGACGGAAGACCGGCCCGGTGTTGTCGAAGCCGTCCTCTACCTCGGGATCGCCATCGCCGCGGCCGGGGCGTTCTTCCTCGGTGCGGAAAACTGGAATCAGTTGGAGCCGTGGGCGCGGATCGCCTCGCTTGCCGTTCCGGCCGTCCTCACCCTGCTTGCCGGTTTTGCGCTCCGAACCTTGAATGAACCGGGCTATCGCCGCGCCGGCTCAGCAATCTGGCTGGTCGCCGTGGCGCTTTCCGCGGGCGCGGTCGCCGTTGTTAACAGTGAAAGCGGCGTGGATGACCACTACGCGCTGCTGATCGTTGGCGTTGCCGCCACTCTCGTGGCAGCCGCGCTCTGGGCTGTCTCTCCGAGCCACTTCCAGCTTCTCGCACTTGGAGGTGCGCTCTTCGTCCTCGCATTAGGAGTCGGGAACTCGACCGATGACTCCAGTGCCATCGTTACTGGGATGGCGGTGTTTGTCGTTGGTTTGATGGGCGTCGTCCTCGCGGAACGCCAGCTGTTCGAACCGAGGTTCACCGCCCGCGCCGTGTTTGGCGCCTTCGCCATTGCGGGGCCCTACATTGCCGGCGCGGACGGCAGCGTGATCTGGGCGGAGTTGATGGTCTTCGCTGTAGGAGCGGCGCTCGTTGTCCTGGCTGTCCGGCGAGACACGTTCACCTACATGGTGATCGCTGTGACAGGCATGTTCGTGGGGCTGGTTACGTTCGTCTTCGAACATCTGTCAGACACGATTGGCGTAGCGGTTTCGCTGCTGCTTTCCGGAGCGGCCATCATCGCCGCCGTGCTCCTGCTCGCGGGCCTGCGGTCTGCAACGCAAAGACATCGGACATGAAGCGGCCACGACTTTTGGTCGGAGGCGTGTTTGCCGGTTTCGCCATTCTTGCCCTGCTTGCCGTCCTCATCTTCCAGTTCGGCCGTCACGATCCTTCCCCTCCGTCGCTCCAGGACAAGCCAAACCCGGAAATCCCGGGCGAAGTCATCTACTTGGAATCGAATAGTTGCATCACGCGGATCGATGCCTCCGGCGCGAACAGACGCGAGATCGTCTGCACAGGCCGTGTGGACTTTGTGGCTCGCTTGGACGATCGCACCATCGTCTACGGCAGCTACGGCCCCGCCGGTTCACCCGCCACCCAGCGTGATCTCGTGACCGGACAGGAAACCGTCTACCCCGCGGGGACGACGCCCGAAAAATTCCCCATCGGCGCCTTCCCGGGAGACCAACGTTCAGTCCTCGGCGAATATATCACCATCGACCCCGACGGTTCAGTCTTCCGCTCAAACACCACGGAACCGGGCCGGACGTTGATCTTCGATTGTGACTGCGCAGAATACCGCGCGCCCCAGTTCTACACCTGGTCGCCGGACGGCCAGTGGGTGATGCTCGTCTACATGACGAACAACAGCCCAGGGCAGGAGCTCTGGATTCTCGCCCGCGATGGCTCGTCTGCAGGCACGCTTGCGACCGTTGGCTACAATGCGAACGCCTCCTGGTTCATCGAAGGAAAGGGCATCCTCCCAAAAAGCACGCTCACGCCCGTCGCGCGGTGACCTACCACCGCTGCCCGTGAGGCGCGGCCTTGTCGGGCTTTAACGAACTCACGTGCGCCGCCGATGCCCCGGCTCGCCACGGCCAGCTGACGCCGTCTGGCCCGAATGCCCCGGCGGACTGACTGGAGATCGCTGCCGCCATCTGCAAGGCACGGACCGTGCCCGCCGGGTCATGTACGCGAAAGATCCGTGCGCCCTGTTCGTACGCCAGCGCACTGACCACGTGCGTCTCCAGTTCACGGTCACTTGGCGGTCGGCCGTTGACGCTTCCCATGAAGTTCTTGCGAGAGTGGGCGAGCAGGATGGGTAGGCCGGCCGAACGCAGTTCGCCCAACCGCCTGAGCACCTGGAGGTCTTCGTCGTGACTCTTGCCGAAGGCAATTCCCGGATCGATGGCGACCTGCGCGTGGCTCAGCCCAGCCGCTTCGAGTTCGCCGATCCGCTGCTCCATCCACCCGACCGTCTCGGCGACCACATCGACGTATCCTGGCGGAGCCTCTGGCCGACGCTTGGGCACGCTGTAGCTGTAGTTCAGGACGTACCCAGCGCTGGCTCGCGCTGCCTCGATGGCAGCCTCCACTCCCAGCGTTAGGCCGCTGATGTCATTCACGATCTCGGCGCCTGATTCGAGCGCCGCCCGCGCGACCAGCCGCTTGTAGCTGTCGCTCGAGACCAGGTGACCTTCACGCACCAACGCCGCGACCACGTTCCCCACAAGCTCCGCCTCTCCCTCCTCAGCGAGCACCGGACGGTCCGCCCGCGCGCTCTCAGCGCCGACATCGATGATCCTCGCCCCAGCTTCCCGCAGTTCGCCCGCGCGCCGCACGGCGGCCGAAACGTCCGACCCGACACCATCTCCCGAAAACGAATCATTGGTCAGGTTGAGAATTCCCATGATCTGCGGCCGGTCGAGTTGCAGTGCTCGTGTGCGCAGCTTCCACATCGCAACCGGGTGCAAGTACCGTCGTATGCGCGCTGCGAGCGGAGCGTCCAACCCCGCCAGTTGGTCCGCAAGCTGCTCCAACTGCGCTCCGCTGGCGGTGACTCTTGGCAGATCACCGCTGAGGTCGATGCCGATGCCAGCCGCGCTGGTCGCCAGCGCGAGGAAGTCTCGATTGGCGCTCAAATAGACG
>JBDTVB010000202.1:0-4655 GCA_040007415.1 Anaerolineaceae bacterium | reverse complement strand
CCTCGGCGACGGCCGGCAATGGGACCAGGTCCGGTTCAACTACTTCCCAAGCCACGCCGCCTTCGAGAAACTCCGCGCCAATCCGATCTATCAAGCCGGCCAGCCTGCTCGCGGCCAAGCGCTTGAGGACACGTACACCATGATGGTCATCCCTAGCCGCGACCGGTTCGCGGCGAGCACTCGGATGACCGCAACGCCACCGCCGGCCAGCGAATGAGCGGGGCGGGGCGAACCTGTGAGGGTCACCATGAAGGTTGACGAGATTCCGGTTGCCAAGACTCCGCCCGGTGGTTGGCGCGGCGAGATGCCACCGGCCATCCTCGCGAATTGTGACGATCCACTGATGGACGGCCTTCCGGACCTACGCGGCCTCTGGCAGGCGTTCGCCGTGGAGGTCAATGGCGCGCCGATCGACGACCTCGGTCACATTGAGCGCATCGAGCAGGCGGGCAATCGGGTGGTGATCACTGCCGGTGGCGTCATTCACGACATGCGCACTGACGGTACGCTCGAAAACGGCGTGAACGATGTCTCAGCGCGGGGATTCAGCCCAATCCGAGTGGCCGCCACGTTCGAGGGAGGAGCGCTCGTGCTGCGCCCGAACAACGCTTTCGTCGCAGTGACGCGGCATCTCGAAGGCGAAGTACTTGTCTGGAACATGCTCCCCTTGAGCCGCGTGACCCGGATGCGCCGGGTGGTCGTTTGTGCCGACGGAGAACACCAGGGCCGACCCGGAACCCGGACGACGGCCCTCTGACCTGAATGCTTCAAACTAGTAGCGCGACCACTGCCATGAACGGCCCAATGGGATGCGCATGAAGACCACGTCGTGAGGGTTGCCGCTGTGGTCGCGCACTGCGTCCTTCAGGGTGCCAGCCACTTCGCCGCCAAAAATCAGCGAAGCTTTTCGAGCGTCGTCCTGGATCCCGTCCACAAACTCGATCTGAACCGCCTCGATCTCAGCGTCCCAGGCGATGTCGATGGCTTCCCGCATAATCGCGGTGCCAAGGCTGTGCCGCCGGTAGTCCGGATCCACGACCACGCGAACCTCCGCGCAGTGTGACCGCGCGTCACCACGGTGGCGAATGAGCACACTATCGGCACAAATGCGATCGCCATCGAACGCGAGCAACGGCAGCGCCCGGTCGTAGTCCAGGTGTTCTGCCCAACCGTTGATCACCGCTTCCGAAACCACGCTGTCTTTGAGGAAGTAACGTTCGTCGTCCGGGACTCGCTGAAAGAACTCGAGCAATGCCTTTGCGTCTCCTGACACCATCGGACGTACGGACACAGTCGATCCATCCGAAAGGCGCAGCTGCTTCGGGTATGCGGACAATTTGTAAACGGCCAACTCGAACCCCTCCAGACGGCGCCTTCAGCCAACCGTCGCTTTCGATCATAAACCCATCGCCCACCGCAGCAACGCCAGACGGCGCAACTGCGTCGCGCCGATTGGCCTTCTCCTTGCCCGCCGTGGGCGCGAAAGGAGAGGACACGAAGGTCTCGCGCGAACTACAGCTAGATCGCCGGCAACACGATCACGGGCCGTGCGCAGGCGCGCGCCACGCGCTCGGCGGTGGATCCGAAGAAGAGCGCCTCGGCGTGGTGCTCCACCCCGGTCCGTTCGATGATGACCGCATCGACGTCGAACTCCTCGGCCCCGCGCACGATCTCGTAGAACGGGACGCCCTCGGAAATGACGGGAGTGACCTGAACGTTCGTTCCGGCCGAGGCTGCCATCGCCTCGAGCTCCCGCCGGGCCCGTTCACGCATCCGGGAAAGCAGCTCCGCACCGGAGCCGAGCCCGTATGCCTCGGCTAACTCCGCAAAGGAGGGATCGATGACGTGCTGAAGGATGATTGCGGGTGCCTCTCCAGAGACAAGCGTCAACGCCCTCGCAAACGCGGACCGTGAGGCGTCTGAGAAATCGACCGGTACGAGAACCTCATTCAACTCGAACATGCACGCCTCCTGCGTGACCAAGATAGTGCGATCGTGCCCCGAACGTCGCGTCCTGCCCCCAGTCGGGATCTCGCGAACCGCCGACAGTCCGCATCACTCGGACGGACCGGTGTGGTCGGGGCTCATCCTCGATAACACCTTGCATGCGCGCAGCGTCACCCATTTGGACGGCGCACCCTGGCGTTCAATGTCCACAACGGTCTTCCCATTGTAGGCATACTCGTTTTTCCACCTGCCTTCTCCGTCCTGCTTGGAGAGGACCTTCGCCCGGGCGTTGGCGAGCCGTTCGTCACCCCCATAGTCCAACTCGCAAAGCACCTCCAAGTTCTGCAGCATGTCCGTTACATATGCCAAAGGGAACCCGAGCTTGAACCACGAACCGTTCGGCTTTGTCGCGTAGGAGGGAATTGGGTAGTCCGCGATAGCGGGGTCGCGGCCGAGCAAGAACGCGGCTCCCGTCTCGATTGCGCGCTCGACGGATTCCGAGCGCCGTCCTTCGGGGACTGCCGAGAGGCCGAGCAGCGCCTTCACCGCGCCCCACGCACAGGGCTGCCGCTGGTTCGCCGCACAACAGAAGCCAGGTCCAGAAGTGCCAGACCTGAAGTAGCCATCAAACCCCTCACCCGTGATCGCCCGCGCCTGCCAGTCGATCGCCCGCTGCACTCGCTCGTCGTCCAGCCAGCCGAATGTGATCAGCGCGCGCAACAGGTTACCGTTCAGGCAATGGAGCACGGTGGACGGCGGTGGCGCTCGCAGTTCCGCGTTCGCCGACATGCCAAAGCCGCCACTGACCGCCTGCGCGTGGGCCAGCACGTATTCGCACGCGCGGCTGATGCGGGGGTCCCCCGGGTCCGCCCCGAGCTGACCAAGGAAGATCAATGTCCAGACGGAGCCGCGGTACTTTGGGCCATATCCGGGCCCCGGTTTGTCCCAGTACCCTTCATCTGCCTGGGCGGCGAGGATGGAGGCTATCGGTTCCTGGCACATCGCCAGCGCGACAGCAGCCCGCACATCAGGGTCGCTATCGGACCGCCCGTACAAGGAGCGCAGCGTCTGTGCGCGAACTGGCGCGCTGCTCGTTTCCAACAACCATGGCCTCGGGTCGGCCTTCAGCCAGTCCAGCCAGTCGCCCATGGAGCCAGTCTCCATCCGCCTGACCTCACCAGACAGGTGCAACCGGACCCTGTTTCGCACCCCCAAAGGCCCGGCTGCCTCGCCACGAACGTTTCACCGCACGTCGCTCACCGAGGATTGCAGGCCTCGGAACTGCCAAGAGCTCGTGCCTCGGTGCGCGTGATTTTTCCGCCTTCAATTCGCGAAACGATGCAGAGCCCCTCGCCGTTCTCCGATGATCGCACCGAGAGTCCCACCGCCGCGAGGTCATCCGCAACGTTGTAACAATACTCGTCTTTGAACGCGTCTCCCGTGGGAATGAAGCCGACCTGTTCGAACACGGTCCCAGCGTAGCCAGTCGCCTGGCGGCAAACCGAAAGATAGCCCGTCCTCCGGAAGGCCTTCGCCGTGAGAGCATCGGCTTCGGCCTTGTCGGCCAACAATCTGACTTGTTCGGCTGCGGAGTCATTGGTCTTGTTGTCGCTCCTATCCGAGCCACCGCAGGCGACGATCGGCAGCAACAGCAGCGCACCCAGCGCCAGGGTGCATCGGGCCAAGATGGTCTGCATGAGACGAGATTCACAAAGAGAACATCCGCCGGTAAGGCCCAACCGGACCCATTCCGGGTTCCCGTTTGGGTCGAACCTGGTTGGCTCTGGAGTCCACCGCAGGCAGAGGTGTCACGCCGAGGAAGAGCCACCGGCCGGCGATGGCCTGGGGACGTGGGCCTGAACGAACTGAGCCGTCTCTTGGAACTGTTCGCTCGGCACGTAGAGGCGAAGGGGATTGTGCCAACGCCGTCGAAGGCTGATGACGTGCCGGCGCGCATCTGCCTCCACCCGGCGGACGTCCTTCCACTTGGTGTCCCCTTCGCTGGCCAGAAGTGCGACCACTGCGCTGGCAGTGCTCCTTGAGTTGGCGTAGCTGGAACCCACCGTCAGCGCAACGTTCTCGATCGACCCAAGGAGGCCCTGCTCTTTGACGGCGACCGCGCAACCTTCAGGGGTCAACGTGATCCTTGAAACGACGCCGTTCCCGGAAAGAAGAGCGCCGAACAGGCCCAGTCCCAGGACAGTGAGAATAGGGATCACCGCGAGGACTACGAACAACTTCACCCCAAAGACGATCCCGCTCGCACTGGCATCACCGAACATCGCAAGTAACAGGGCCGTGAGAGGAACGGAGGTCCCAATGCCCGCCCAGAAGGCGGCCCAGCCCAGCGGATCCACGTGAACCTGTTGTTGATGACCGGGACGCGGTAGGTCCAGGCCAAACCACCCGGTGGCTGCGGATTCTGGGCGTCCAACGCTGCTTCGCCGGGCGCCGGGCGCGGCTGGCCGCACGTCGAACAGAACCGGTCAGCCTCGGTCAAGCGAGTCCCGCAGGCATGGCAGCGATCAAGGATGGCAACCACAACGCACCTCCAAAGCACACTCACTGTGCGCGGCCCGCATCGCTGGCGACACGGTCGAGCGACCCAAGCGCGCAGGCCCGGTTGTCCGCGTAATCGCCCCATGCGGGCAAAGAACCCTACTCGCCCGTAATCCGGGGGCACTCAGACCTCAGAACAGAACGCAACC
>JBDTVB010000201.1:0-4694 GCA_040007415.1 Anaerolineaceae bacterium | reverse complement strand
CGGAGGCTCCAGAAGTGCAGGGACTGTTGCGGCGGATGGTTGACGCCGGGTGCGACTTCGCGATCGTCGAATCCACCAGCCACGGCCTGGCGCTTCACCGCTTGGACCATGTGGAGTACGACATTGCGGCGTTCACGAATATCACGGGCGACCACCTGGATTTCCACAAGACGTTCGAGGCATACCGCGAAGCAAAGGGCCGGCTTTTCGAGGCGCTTGGAACGTCGTTCGATAAGGGCGTCCCCAAGTTCGCGGTTGCCAACGCGGACGACCCCTCGGCGAATATGTTGCTTTCCCGGGCGCGAGGCGCAGAGCAGCTGAGGTTTGGTTTGGACGCCCGGGACCTGGACATTACGGCGCGAAACATTGCGCTGCGGCCGGATGGGACCGATTTTCGGCTGGTGACGAGATCCGGGATGGCGGAGGTAGCGTTCGGGCTGCCAGCGATGTTCAACGTGATGAACGGGCTCGCGGCAGCGGGCGTTGGGGTGGCGGCTGGCATGGACGTCCAAACCATCGCTCAAGGGCTTTCGCAGGCGCCTGGGGTACCCGGCCGAATGGAGCGAATCGACTGCGGCCAACCGTTCGGCGTGATCGTGGACTATGCCCACACCGGGGATGCCGTGCGGAAGGTGCTCGAAGTGCTGAGGGACGTTACGGGAGGGCAGCTCATTATCGTCGTTGGCGCCGCCGGGGAGCGGGATCCCGGGCGCCGATTCGGCGTTGGGCGTGCCGCGGCGGAGGGCGCGGACTTTGCGGTGTTCACGAACGAGGATCCGCGCAGCGAAGATCCCGCCACCATCGTTCGAGAGATCGGCCGGCATGCTGAGGCAGCTGGTCGCGTCCGGGGAAGCGACTTTGTAGAGGTGGAGGATCGCCGGGAGGCGATCTCTGTAGCGCTCGGCCGGGCTCGTGCCGGTGACATGGTGGTCGTGGCTGGAAAAGGCCATGAACAGTCGATGGTGTACGGGCATGAATCCAGGCCATGGGATGACCGCGACGCGGCGCGGGAAGAGTTGGGTCGCCTGGGATACCGGGCGACCGCGCGCTAACCTTCGCCTTTCGATGGAATTGGCCGCTATGCGAGCGCTTCGTATACTGCGGTTACCGGCCACTTGGCCGCCCTTTCTCGTCACATGAGGTTTCAACGTGCCCAAAAAGACCCGCCGGGTGAAGCAACACCTGCGCCAGGAGCCTTCCCGCCGCCGCTCGTACTCGGCGGGGAACTCCGCTCCGAAAGACATCTATAAGCCCGGCTTCCCGATGAACATCCTCGGAAACCTCAAGGCATTCTCCATTGTCGGAGTTGGGATCGCCGTGATCATGGTCGGCGGGGCGCTGCTTTCGCGGAATAACCGCGACACCGGCAGCGGCACGCCGCCGACGGCTACGCCGACCGCCACGGTTGACGGATCCTCAACGCCAGATGCAAGCGCGTCGCCGACGGCCAATCCGAAGCAGTTCGCCAAAGCAGAGCAGGTCATCGACGCGGCGGCCAAACAGTACAAGGCCACGGTGAAGACCAGCAAGGGCGACTTCGAAATCAAGTTGTACGCCGATCAGGCGCCAAATACCGTGAACAGTTTCGTTTTCCTGGCTCAGAAGGGCTACTTTGACGGCCTGATCCTCCACCGTGTGCAGGCGAACTTCGTCATCCAGGGCGGAGACCCCAAGGGCGACGGCACCGGCGGGCCGGGCTACACGACGGCCGATGAGCCGAATCAGCTTTCCAACAAGCGGATGACGCTTTCGATGGCGAAGGCGGGCGGGGCGAAGGATTTCGGCAGCCAGTTCTTCATCAACCTGAAGGACAACACGAGCCTCGACTACACGAACTCGGGCGACAAGTTCTACCCGTTCGGCGAAATAACCAGCGGCCAGGACGTAATCGACCAGATCGCCCAGGTAAAGGTGGACTCGCGGTTCAAGCCTGTCGAGCCGGTGACCATCCAGACAGTGATTATCAGCGATTCGGCGAAGTAAGCCGGGAAGACCAGCGCGAACCAAAAGGAAGGTGGGCCCATGGGGCGGCCCCTTCCTGCTATTGGAGGCGCTCGCTGATGTGCAGTTGAATCTCCACCGCGTCGACGACCGAGGCGGGACGCCCGTTGCCTCCGATGTAGACGGTGCGCACGAAACGGCCGTCCGGGAACACCACGGCGCTGATCTCGACCGAGGTTTGGCTGTCTTCCGCCCGAATTGCGAAAGCCCGAGCCGTCGGCGAAAGGGTCGTGGGTTCTTCGGTTACCGTTCGCGAGCCGTCTGGGAGCCAGGTGAGGGCGGTGGTGGCGAGATCGTCGGGGCGGGGTCGTATGGCTTGCACGAACGCTGCGGCGTGGGATTCCGAGTCGAAGGCGAGGGCCTGGCAGATGACGTCTAGTGGCGGCTCGAACGGCGGGCTGCCAACTGTCTGTTTCCAGTAGGCAAAGTGACCGTCTCGCATCCCGGCCGCGGCGAGCTGCTTGAGACGCTGCTCCGGATTCGGGCCGAGGTCGGCGAGGTTCTGAGCTGTGAAGTCTCCAGACGTCTGCCGGCGAAAGTCCGCGGGGACGTCTGGTTGGAGACAGACCTGGTTCTCCAGCCCAGTGACGTGGTCGTCTGCGTTCCCGTGGCTGGCGCAACCGACAACGAGGATCGACGTGATTGAGAGGGCGACCAGCCGAGCGCTATTCACCGTCGCCGGGTGGTTCCGGGCCTATTAGGCCGTGAGCGGCGGAGTATCTCTCGACGAGGAAGATCAAGCCGAGGAATGGGAAGAAGGCGAGCGCCATCATGGTGCCCCAAAACCAGGCCGGAATGATGAACAGAAGGATTGCACAGGCGGCCGTCAGGCCCATGCCGAGGATGGAGAAGATGCGCCCCGCCAGGACGTATGGAGTCACGGGTGTGTTCATAGTTGTTCCCTGATCTTGCCAAGAGAGTGGCGCGGGGTCTACTGGCCTTGACGCTGGCAGCGGCAGCACCGAAGAATGCTGGCCGACGGGGCCAGTGAGGATGCAGATGTTGAGGGCTGATTTACCGCGTGAAGTGCTCCAGTTTCTGGAGTCGATGACGGTCCCTGGGGTGCTCTCGACGTTGAGCGCCAGAGGCGGCCCGGTGACGTCGGCAGTCTGGTTTGGGCTGCACGACGGTCAGGTGATCATCTCGACCCCGGCTGATCGGCCGAAGGCGAAGAATGCGCGAGCGGACGGGCGGGTCTCGTTCATCGTTGATACGAAGGTGCGGCCGTACCGGGGGGTCGCGATTGAGGGCAATGCTGAGGTTGTGGAAGACCCGGAGGAGGCACTGATGGCCAGTATCGCGCGGAGGTATCTGGGCTCTGAGCTGCCGGGCTGGATGGAGCAGCGAATGGCGGGTGCAGACCGTGTCGTCCTCCGGATCACCCCGCGGCGGGTTCGACCGTGGAACATCACGGTCCAAGTGGAATGAAGGTTCGGACCATCCTGTTCGACCTCGGCGACACACTGATTCGCTTGCATCCACTGCCGGAGTTGCCGACGCTGCTGGCGCCGATACTCGCCCGACAACGAGGCATCCTGCCGACCGAGGCGATGGCAATGGCAACGCAACTTGTAGAGCAGCTTGGTCGCCAGCTGGCGGCGGAGTCGAAAGCTGGCGTGACGGAAGAACCGGGCCTGGGAGCGTTGATCGCGCCCCTCATCGACGCTGAACCGGAGGAGCTTGCCGAGATCGTCCGCCAGTTCGGTGAGGCGGACGTTTCGCGTTTCGAATTTCCCGCCACGGGACTGTCGCGAATAGAGCGGTTCAAGACGCTTGGCTTCTGTCTGGGGATCGTTTCGAACACCACCACCTCACCGGATCTGCTGGACGAGTATTTGCGTGGAGTGGGACTGCTCCCGTTGTTTGATTGCGTCGTCTACTCGGTCGCGAAGGGGCAACGGAAGCCTCACCCCGAGTTGTACAGGTTAGCGCTCAGGGAGATCGGCGCTGAGGCCGATTCAACGGTGTTCGTTGGGGACCGCGTGCGTGAGGATGTGCTGGGGCCGCGCGCTGTCGGCATGCGGGCCGTCTTGACTCAGGAGTTCCGTCAGGAGCCCCCAGCCGGAAGTACTCCGCTGGCGGTGATCACGCGCCTTGAGGAACTCGAGGACGTGCTTTCTGCCTAACAGGTCCAGTGGCGGACGATGTTGTTCTGGCCGCCGTCGCAGGCGAGCCTGTAAGTGACCACCTGTGTGACGGCGAGCGATGAAACGAGGACGACGAGGAAGAGCAGCGCGAACGCCGCTCCGAGGCCGTTGAGCCACTTGCCGAGGGCGAAGCCCAAGACACTCCCAACGACCACGGTGGCGAGGTGAATGCTGAAGTAGATGGTGTCGCGTTGATTCAGCTCGGCGTTGCCGAGAGGGACCTCGGCGCCCACGGTCCGATGCGTGACCAGGACGTAGGCGGCAAAGAGAGCGAGCAAGACCACAACGGAGAGTAGCCAGGCCGCCCATGCGGGCTTTGACGGTCTGGCTCTCCGTTGCATCTGTGGCGGAATCTAACGTTACTGGCCCCGTGCCGCAACATTCATTCGTGGCGGGGCATTACTTGGCAGATGTCTGGAGGAGGGAGATTACCTCGTCCACCGTTGCCTCGCGCCAGCCCGCCCAGGTTGGGCCGTTTTGCCAATCAAGATAGCGTTCGCGAGCGGCGGCGCGTGCGTCCTTGATCTCCTCTTCAGACGGTTCGTG
>JBDTVB010000200.1:0-4698 GCA_040007415.1 Anaerolineaceae bacterium | reverse complement strand
TAGCACCACGGCCAGCTTGTCCAGCAAATCGCGGTGTTCGCGTAGGACCGTCCGGGCGCGTTCCTGGGCGTCTTCAATCAACCGCCGGACTTCGTCATCGATCTCTTCGGCTATCTTCTCGCTGTAGTTCCTGGTTTCCGAAATCTCGCGACCGAGGAAGATCATTTCATCGGTTTTCCCGAACGTTCGTGGCCCAAGACGCTCACTCATGCCCCAGCGGGTGACCATCGCCCGGGCAATCCGCGTCACCTGCTCGATGTCATTCGATGGGCCTGTCGAGGCTTCGCCGAAGACGAGTTCCTCGGCGGCGTGACCGCCGAGCGCGGTGCAGAGTTGGTCTCGGAACATGCTGCGCGTGCGGTAATGCGATTCTTCGTCTGGCAAGAAGCGGGTGTAGCCACCGGCCATGCCGCGCGAAACGATCGTGACCTTATGCGGCGGGTCGTGGTGCTCCATGAAGTGGCCGATAACCGTGTGGCCGCCTTCGTGGTAGGCCGTCAGCTTCTTTTCGTGCGGGCTCATCACCCGGCTCTTGCGTTCGGGGCCGGCGATGACGCGGTCAACGGCCTCCTCGAATTCGTTCATGGTGATGATCTTCTTGTTTCGCCGCGCGGCGAGGATTGCCGCTTCGTTGACAAGGTTCGCGAGGTCCGCGCCGCTAAAGCCCGGGGTGGACTTCGCGAGCGTGCCGATGGTGACGTCATCAGCGATAGGTTTGCCCTTGGAGTGAACGACGAGGATCGCTTCGCGGCCCTTGACGTCTGGGGCGTCCAGGATCACCTTGCGATCGAAGCGTCCGGGGCGCAGGAGCGCGGGGTCCAGGATGTCCGGGCGGTTGGTGGCGGCGATGACGATCACGTTCGTGCCCGTCTCGAAGCCGTCCATCTCCACGAGGATCTGATTGAGGGTTTGCTCGCGTTCATCGTGCGATCCGCCGAGTCCGGCGCCACGCTGGCGGCCGACGGCGTCGATTTCATCCACGAAAACGATGCAGGGGGCGTTCTTCTTCGCCTGGTCGAACAGATCACGGACGCGGCTCGCGCCAACTCCAACGAACATTTCGACGAATTCAGAACCGGAGATGCTGAAGAACGGAACACCGGCTTCGCCTGCAACAGCGCGCGACAGCAGCGTCTTGCCGGTGCCGGGAGGGCCTACTAGCAGCACACCCTTGGGGATGCGAGCGCCGAGCGCGGCAAATTTTTCGGGGTACTTCAGGAACTCGACCACTTCGGCGAGCTCTTCTTTTGCCTCGTCGACGCCAGCCACGTCGCCGAAGGTGACGGTGACCTTGCTCCCCGTGAACAGCCGTGCACGGCTTTTGCCGAAGCTCATTGCCTGTGAATTCGAGCCCTGTGCCTGGCGCATGATTAACAGCAGGAAGAGGCCAAAGAGCAAGAATGGGAGGATGTTGAGCAAGAGGCCGAGCCACGCGCCGAATCCGCCGCCTTCTTTATACTGCAGGTCCACGGAGGCCTTGTCCGGCGTCTTGCTCAAGAGTACCTGCTCATCGACGAGCAGCTTCTCAAGGTCGGTGTTCGGGCCGATCTTGGCGCTCTTAATGACGGGTTTGTTGTTGCTGTCGGGTTTTGAGTAGGTGACGGTGAGGTCGCGGTTGTCGACCTCAATCTTCTGCACCTGGTTGGCCTTGACGTCAGAAATGACCTGCCCGAAGGCGACGGTGGGATGTTCTTCGCCGCCATTGAAGAAGGCAAAGACGATCGCGATCACCGCCACCAGGATGAGCAAGTAGATAAAGCTGTTACGAAGCCAGCGGGAATACAATAGAGCACTCCGTATCGGCGGGCGCGTGGGGCTCCGCCGTCTCTTTCATCGAGTATAGCAGACGTGACGAGGCCCGCCGGACGAGGGCGTAAGCGCGCCTATACGCGGCCGGTGCCAACCCAGACCGGTCCACGTTGGGAGGTCTCGTAGATTTCCTCTCCTTTCTAGTTACGCATTTTCTGACGCGGCGCCCAGTGGGTTGTGCCTGCCGTCCGGCCGATTCGCGGGAGTTCCCTCGTTCGCGCGGCGGGAACGCTGCGCGATAGACTTACCGTCGGGCCTGTGCATCTGCCCGCGCCCACACTCGTTCATCCCGCGCCCGCGCGCTCCCACTCCGGGCGACACCGTGTATTGAGGTCTCCATGAATCTCGCTTTTGTCGGCGGTACCGGGCCTGAGGGCCTCGGGCTCGCAATCCGCTTTGCCCACGCTGGGCACCAGGTCGCCATCGGTTCGCGCTCCACGGAGCGCGGCGAAGAGGGCGCCAAGAAGGTCCGTGACGCTGTTCTCGGGGCCAAGGCCTTCGGTGGGGCGAACGCCGATGTGCTCGCGAGCGCAGACGTCGTATTCCTGACGTTCCCCTACTCAGGGCAGAAGGACACGCTGGAGGCCCTGGGCGCGGCGCTTGATGGCAAGATCGTCTGCAATGTGGTGGCGCCTTTGGATTTCGTCCAGGGAATCGGGGCAGTTGCCGTCAACGTCGAAGGCAAGAGTGCGGCCCAGGAAGCGGCGGCCCAGTTGCCGAACGCGACGGTTGTCTCTGCTTTCCAGAATATGAGCGCCGAGAAGTTGATGGAACTCGGCCACCCCGTCGATTGCGACGTCTTGGTGTGCGGCAAGGATGCAGAGGCCAAGCAGGTCATTATCGATCTCGCCAACGAGATCGATGGCGTTCGAGGCGTCGACGCCGGCGGTCTCAGCCAGAGCCGCTACGTGGAGATGATCACCTCGCTGCTCATCAACCTAAACCGGAAGTACAAGACGCACACCAGCATCAAGATCGTCGGCCTCTAGCCAATGCCCACTTTGAAGAACGGCGATTGCAGCATCTGGTACGACACCATCAGCAGCGGTCCGCCCCTCGTCATGATCTACGGCATCGGCGGTCATAGCAGACTGTGGTGGGAGGAGTTCCCTGGCCTGCTGGCCAAGCGCTACAACCTGGTGATGATCGACAACCGTGGCACCGGCTTCAGCGATATGCCCGAGGCAGCATGGTCGATGTCCGACATGACCGGCGACATCCAGGTAGTAGTCGACGAATTGGGACTCGAGTCTTTCCATCTGCTCGGCTGTTCCCTGGGCACGGCCATAGCCCGGCACTACGTGAAGGAGCGCGGCGGTAACCGCCTCCGGTCATTGAGTCTGCTCTGCCCGCCGAACGGCATCTCGGCCACGCAGGACGACCTCAACGCTGCACTGTTTTGGGACCGCACGAAGCCACCTATCGACTCAGCCCGTGGTGGCTGGCCGATCATCCATCCCGAACCGTGGATCGCCGCGAACGATTCACTGCTGGTAGACAAGTTCGAAACGGGGCTGAAGAACCCCACCCCTCCGCGGACGTTTCAGTTCCAGCTGCAGGCGACCGCCTCCGCGGGCGATGCGAACCTGGCGCTCAACGAACACGATTGGCCCGTGCTCATCCAGCACGGTTCGATCGACCGGCTCGTGCCGCCCGAGAATGCGCGCACGCTGAAGGCGGGAGTCCCGCGTGCCCGGCTGGAGATGATGGAGGGCGATAGTCACAACTTCTGGCAGCACGATGCGGCGCGGTCAGCCGAGGTTGTGCTCGATTTCCTCGACAGCGCTGAGCGCGATTGGAAGGTGAACTGATGGTTGGACTACAGATTTTTGGCGTGCCGGGACTGCCCGAGATTACTTCCGGCTCAAATTTGGGCGAACTGGTCCTCGCCGCCGCTGCCGCGGCCGGGACGCCGATCGAGAGCGGCGATGTGGTCGTCGTTACGTCCAAGATCGTGTCGAAGGCTGAGGGCCAGGTCGTACGGCTGGACACCGTCGAGGTCTCGCCGTTTGTTCAGCAGTACGCGGAAAAATGGGAGAAGGAGCCGGCAGTCATCGAACTCGTGCTACGCCAGGCGCGGCGCGTCGTCCGGCAAGTCGGCCCCGTGCTGATTACCGAGACCCACCACGGGTTCGTCTGCGCGAACAGCGGTGTCGACCAGTCGAGTTCTGGGGGACACGGCCTCGCCGTCCTCCTCCCGGCCGATCCAGACGCAAGCGCCGCCGGAATCCGCAAGACCTTCGCCGCACACGGCATCGATGCGGTGGTGATCATTTCGGATACGTTTGGGCGCCCCTGGCGGGAGGCCCAGACGGACATCGCGATCGGCATCGCCGGGATGCAGCCGGTGCTGAGCTACATCGGCCAATTCGACCCGCACGGCCATGAATTTCGGGTCCAGGCTGTCTGTACGGCAGATGAACTGGCGGGCGCAGCTGAGCTCGTGAAGGGCAACCTGAGCCGCGTGCCAGTCGGCGTCATCCGCGGGGTGAGCTGGGAGCCCGACGAAACGGCGAGCATGCGCTCGGTCATTCGCGAGAGCGAACGCGACCTCTTCCGCTGAGCTAACGTGCGCGAGGGCGGGTGGTCTCCACCAGGGCGTTGCCGCGCGCGAGGTGGTCAGAGTTCAGCGTTACTAACCGGTCAGCAAGCGTCTCGGCAACCGCAAAGTAGAGGGAATCACCTCCTGAAAAGCGGTGCTCGGCGGCGATAGTTGCGGCGCGCTCGGCCAGGGACAGCGCCACGGGCAGAAGTTCGAAGAGCGCCGAGTGCCGGATCTGCGAAGCTACGTCGCGGCCCATCTGTTTGTCGCCGGTGCCACTGCTGACCAGCGCGCCAACGTCCGCCAGCACGGTCACGGGCGCGCGCAGCGGCTCGGCGTCAGCGATT
>JBDTVB010000199.1:0-4710 GCA_040007415.1 Anaerolineaceae bacterium | reverse complement strand
CGCGAACGCCACAACCTGGACGGTCCCCGGCGTGACAACGGCCGGAAGGGCGCATCCGGAGTCCGCGTAGCCGTCGGTCACCACGTACGTGCCAGCCTGGAGGGTGACCGAGTAGCTGCCGTCGCTCCCGGCCAGGACTGTTACCGCTCCGGATGGGCCGGTGAAGACGATTGGATACCCGTCTGTGACGGGCTGCGTACCAGACGTTGTCTTCATACGAATCGTGCCGACGAGGTCACCGATTCGGGGCGGGGTCGGAGTTGGCGGCACCGGAGTGCGGGTCGCGGTAAACGTTGCCGTCGGCGGCACTGCCGTGGGTGGGACGATCGTTGGCGGCACGGCGGTTGGTGGAACAGCCGTCGCGGTGGGCGGTGTCGCGCCCGCCACGGTCGCCGCCTTGGTCGCGCTGCCCGGAGGCGTGATGGTCGCGGTGCTTGTGGTGGCGTTGGCCGTCCCGCTCGGGCGTGGCGATGGCGAAGCTGATGTGGACGCTGTTGCAGTTGTGGCCTTTGGCGTTGCGCTGCGCACGGCCGTCGCTGACGCTCCCGCCGGTGTCACCCCCTTGTTGTCGTCACCGCCGGACAGTACAAGGTAGGCACCTAGTGCCACAAAGACGGCGACCGCGACTCCCGCCCCAATCAGCGCCAGTCTGAACGAGCTGAGCCCGCCTGCAGCCGCGGCAACGTTGGAAACCAGAGGTAATGCGCCGCCCCCTTTTGTGGAGACTGCTGCCCCGCAACCGGGACAGAACGCCGCCCCGGGCTCGAGTGGCGTCCCGCAGGATTCGCAGAATTCCTCCCGAGGTGCTGACGGAAGAACCTTCGTCCCGCAGGATTCGCAGAAGGTCGCCCCTTCGGGGAGTGGGACACCGCAACTCGTGCAGTTCATGGCGGGCTCTCCAGCCGAACGGTGCCATCCGCATAGCCGATTGAAGTGAGCCGGGCGCCGAGCCGAAGAGTGCGAAGGTCGCCCTGGTCCAGCACCGAGTCAACCACTCTTCGTCCGAGGGCGCCCGGCAAATTGCCCGCCTGAGCGTCGGTTACCAGGATTCGCGGTTGTTCTCCCGTAAGGTCCAAAGTGCCGGTTACGAGGACGTGTGTACTCAGGCCGAGGGCGGTTACTTTCCCCCGGGCCTGGGCCCGCCCATCCGGGCAGAAGTACACCTGCAAGTCCTCGACCGGGGCGCCCTTTTCGTCTTTGTAGGCGATGCCGCGGGCGGTCACTTCGCTTTCGGTAAATGTAACGTTGGCCGCCCCCTTGGTCGCCGATGTTTTGAACGTTTCCCAGCGCGCCATGAGCGCGGCCGCTGCCTCCGGTGGGCCGGCCACTGTCCGGTCGACACATGGCGAAGGGTCACCGGTGAGCATCAGTGCTGCGAGGGCGGCAGCTGCAACTAACGCCACTGCCGCCGCACCGCTAGCGGCGAACGCAGTCGAACGAAGGGCGCTGCCCCCGGTTTCAAGTGCAGCCCCGCTCGCCGATGTTTGGCCCCCTGGCCCGGTCGGCGGCGGCGGAGATACGGGACTCAGGGAAGCTCCGCACGAATCGCAAAAGCTAACCCCGTCCGGATTCTGAGCGCTGCAAGTTAGGCAGGTCGTCATGTCCAATCCTTTCCGACACTTCGGTCGTGCTCCAGACGGAGGCGTACCCCGCTAGTGCTGAGCTCGCACCGGGCGGGCAGGGGCGAACGGTGAGAGCGCGGCCATGGCCCCACCGGCGACTACGAGGTAGAGGCCGAAGCCCCACCCGACGCCACTCCCGCCAACTGAACTGATGTACTGCATCTGGAGGACTCCGAGGATCGCCAACGGCGCCCCCAACTCGCCAACAAGCCAAGTGCCACGCCGCTCTGGAATGCGACCGGCGGCCGTCGCCCACACGGCTGCAAGACCCCCGCAGGCTAATGCCAGTACCACCAACCCATCGATCGGGAAGCTGCTGGTATCGAGCCAGTCACCGATACGGAAACGGGCGTCTTCTTCGAATGCGCCAAAGCCTTCACCGCCCGCCGTGACCCAAGTTGTGAACGAACCGATGAGTGCGAGCACGAACCCGCCAGCGGCGACGACCGTCTTCCACGTGAGCTGGGCCGTCCAACTGCCACCCCTGAACGCCGAAGCAGGGGCGACGGCCCCGGACGGCATTGCTCGAACGGCGCCTGGGGTGATTACGGCGCCGCACCTGGCGCAGAACTGCGCGCCCGGTCGCAGCGCCGCCGCCCAGGACAGGCAGCCGGTCGGCTCTGCCGGACGTTGCGCTACAGACGCCGGCGTACCGCAGGAAGGGCAGAAGCGAGCCGCCGGCGCGAGCCGGGCTCCGCATGATCCGCAAGCGGCCGGTGGCGGGGCAACTGGCGGTGCCACCGCCGGTGGTGGCGACAATACCCCTCCACACAGTTCGCAGAATCGTTGCCCCGCGGGCGCCTCGGCCCCACATTTCGTACATCGCAACGCGCTCACGGTCATCGTCCCCTCCGAGGAACCCGCGCATCGTACTCAGGCCCCACCACAGCGTGGGTTCCGCACGAGTGTGCCGACATGGCCGGGTGGGCCTTTATCCGGTCGCCGTTCGTCCCTCTCTGTCCTCGATAGAGAGCACGGCTACCTGGTCCCGTTCTTCCCTCCTATCGGCCATCACTTCGTGGAAGGAGAACACGCTATGCTCCGTCGTAACGGAGTCCACTTCGCTCAGGAGGCGCCCGTGCAACCGACCGCTCGCCTGTCTTGTCCGAACTGCGGAGCTCCGTACGCGTCCGCTGCGCAGTTTTGCGACGCTTGCGGAGCGCCGACCGGTGCAGGGCGCCGAGCGCCAGTCCCCGGGTTCTCGCTCCTCGAACAGGACAGCAGCGGGCTCATCGCCCTTGCGGTTGTCTTCGTCGCCGGCATAATGCTTTCGCTCATTCTTTGGTGGCCTGCTGGTCTGCCGGCACGCCTCATTGACGCGCCTCTGCCCGATCTGAATTGCACGGGTGAAACACCCGGGACGAACGGGATGCGTATCTGCGCGGCGAAGGTCGCTGTAGTCAAGATGATCGGTCCTATGCTGCTCGCCGCGCTGCTAGTCGTCTTCAGAAAGCCCATTGGGAATCAGGTGACCGCCCTGTCTCCTCGTGTGCCGACCGGTGTGGGCCAACTCGTCGCACCGCTGCTGGCGACCGTGTTCTTCCTCATCATCTGGTCTGGCGTTCACCGCAGCACCGGTGGCCAATCGGGGATTCTCCCGCAGAAGATGTTCCCGGCGGTGATCGGTGCCTACACCTTCGCTGCCGTCCGCTATGGCCCAAATCTGCAAGGCAGAATGAGCGGCTTTTTCGATTGGCGAGAGCGCGTTCCGGTGTGGCTCCGCGCCATATTCACGCTGGCGGTTCCGACGGCTGTTTCCCTCATCATCACCAATCAGGACCGCGTGTCAGATACTGCGCTCAAGGAGCAGTTCGTGGTGCTCCTGGGGCTCGGGGTCGCTTACTTCGCACTTGCACCGCGTGGCAACGACCTGCTGGGGGGGATGCGCAGGATGCTTCCCCGCGGCCGAAATCAGGCACCGAAAGGGCAGCGCGGATGACCGCCAGTGCACCCGCCCTCCCAGTCGAAACCGGCCCCTCGCGCCGTGCCATTGCCCTGGGCGTTGCCCTGGCCAGCCTATCTGGCGCGGCAATCGTCCTCCACACCTTCGGACCGATCCCCCTGCGCGTCTCGACTCCGCTCATCGTTCTCCCCGGGGCCATGCTGCTCGCCGGATTGCTCTTCGCCAGCCGCCGCCAGTACCGGGAACTTGACCGGCTCTACGACCGGGCATTGAGCGGCATCGTCTGGGGCCTCATTGGTACGCTGGTTTACGATGCCATCCGTCCCGGCCTTGTCTGGGTCTTCGATTACGAATTCCAACCCTACAAAGCGATCCCGATGTTCGGTCATCTCATCACCGGGCGACCGAAGGATGACTGGATCGCGATCGCCTCAGGTTGGGGCTACCACTTCTGGAATGGCCTCAGTTTCGGGCTCATGTTCGCCCTTGTGCGGCCGCGAGGGGGTCCGCTTTACGGTCTCGCCTGGGCGATGATCCTTGAGGGCCTGATGGTCACGGTCTATCCCTCCTTCCTCGGCGTGAGCCTCTGGAACGAGGGCTTCCTCTGGGCGGGGATTGTCGGCCATGCGGCCTGGGGACTGGTCTTGGGCGAAGGGTTGCGAAGGTACGGCCGTGGATAAACTGCTCGTTGCGGCGGTCTTTGGCGTGCTAGCGGCCCTCCTCCCCTTTGGGGTTGTGGTCGCCGATAATTGCTCATCCGAAGCTGACTGCCAACAGACGCAGACATACAACACAACCACCACGGTCATCGCGACGGTCATCGCAACCACGGTCGCCGTGACCAGTATTGCCGTCACGAGCGGCGCCCTTAGTGCGGGCAGCGCCACAACCTTTGGTTCGCCCGTGAAGGGCTCAGGTTCTGGCGGTGGCTCAGGTCCCGACGAGGAACCAGAAGAACCAGAGGAACCAGAAGAACCAGAAGAACCGCCGGCGGACGACAGCGGCCCCGCGCCCCCCCTGCCGCCGACACACACCCTGACTGGTCAGGAGGCCATGGACGAACTGATAAAGCTCGGTCAGGTGGTCCCCGTGCGCGACACGCAGGGGAACGTAACCGGGTATCGCCCGATCGGCCAGGCCTTTCCCACGGCCTCTGGCGACGTGATAGGCGTCGTCTGGCGGACA
>JBDTVB010000198.1:0-4717 GCA_040007415.1 Anaerolineaceae bacterium | reverse complement strand
CCCCAAAACCCCAAAACCCCAATGCATACATGAGTGTCAGTGTATATGGGTGTGTAGATATATAATATGAATATGTAGATAATTCGTTTAGAGGATAAGGCAATTCCATTAGTTATTTAGAGCAACTCTCATTGATGCTTCAGTCATTTTAGGTCTCATAACTTTTCTTTATGGATCGCCGTCTTTTCGTTCACGATTGCTGCCTAATGTTCAAGCTTTTCGCGAGCATTCTTTTGCTTAGCAAGTTCTTCCATGAGCTGCTTGACACTCTCTTCCTGCTCTGGAGTGAACTTGGCAACCTCATTCTTCTTGGGAGCAATTTACTTTTGAGCCAACTAGATCTCTGAGACTAGGGACTGCATGAGGAAATCCGCATCCTTCTCGTGACCAGGAATATTCTGCCAGATCTCCTTGATGTCGTTGTACAAGCTCCCATTCACCTTCTTTGTTTGATTGCAGGTGAGGAAGAGTTCCAAGTAATGCCTCATGTAGACGACATACTATAGTCCGAGGTACATGGGAACGACAAGGGATACCCCAGAGCCGGACGAGGTACACGCCGCTATCCACCAGTTTCCCGTCAAACGAGCCAGGGCGGTCGGACGAGGCAGGGCCGTACCGCCCGGCCCTCCGGGGAATACGTCAAGCGCTCGCGAGGCCAGGGCCGAACGAGTGGCGGCGCTGCGCCAGCAGATCGCCAACGGCACCTATTCGCCCGACCCACGTGAAGTGGCGCGCGAGATTCTGAAGCGCGGCCTCTAGGCGATTACACGGGCTGCGCCTGGGTCGCTAAAGGGCACTTGGCACCTCCAATGCAGGGTAACCCCCGATTCGCAGCCGTTGGCAGGTTTCGTACTTTGACTGCGCGGTTCAACAGGTGTGGAGGGCAGCAGCCCCCGCCCGCGGCCGACACGCACCACCTCCGGAGCCCCTTCTTGCCTAACGTTCTGGCCATTGCACCCGGCACCCCACCCGCGCTTGAGGGGCGAACCCTCCTTGGCGAGTCGCTCAGCATTGAGCTTCGCGCCGACCCCGAACGCGCTATCGCTGAAGCAGCGACAAGCGTCTACGACCTGCTGGTACTTGTGGGGATGTCCGTCGATCAGCAACACGAGGTAGCCACCCGCTTGCAGTGTCATCGGCGATGGCGGCTGGTACCGGTGCTCTATGTCCTGGACGAACGGCTTGCCGGGATCTCGGTGCCAGCCAGTTACCGCCCGGAGATGGACGGCATGGCACGTGGCCTACTCGATTCCGTGGCAGTGCAGCGGCGCATTCGATCGCTGGCGCGCGAAGGGGTTGCTGAGGCGGATCTCGTCGTTGCCGGGCCGTTCGAACTGGATCCCATCCATGGCCGTCTCCGCTGCGGCGAAGTTGAAATCTCATTCACTGACCGTGAGGCCGAGATTCTTCTGATCCTCCTCTCACAACCAAATCGCACGGTCACCGCCGAAGAGATCATCGAGCGGGGGTGGGGCATGGACGCCGATAGCCGTTACTTGCAGATTCTTCGCCGCCATGTTTCGAACATCCGCCGCAAACTGCACGACACGGACGCCGGCCGAAGCGTGACGACGGTACGAGGTGCGGGCTACCGCTTCGACCTCAGGCTCGCGAGCTAAGCGCGTCCGCGGTAGGTCGGGTCTGACTGGTCAATCCAGCAGTCCGCCATTCGCTGCTGGTAGCCGTCCGCAGCGTCCAGCGGGAAATCCTTCACATATGACCAGCCGAGGGCAACTACGCGTTCGCTGACGAAGTTCACCCCTGCATTCAAGCCAAGCAGCTTTCGCTGGATCTCGAACCCGATATCGCGGCGCTGAGACTCGTTCAATTCACTACGCTGGGACTCAATCAGCTTGTCCAGTGCGGCGTCCCGAACAGGAAAACTGTTCTTTGTGCCAGAACTGTGGAAGTACGGATACACCCAGTCGTCCAGGTCCACCCAGCCATTGTCCGGGCCGGCTGCCCAGGGTGCTTGCCCGCTTAGCAGCCGGGTGATCAACTCGCCAATCGCCACCGGATAGACCTTGACGTTGAGTCCGAGGGATTGCTGCAGCTGGTCGCGCATGATGCTTCCCATACGAAGGTTCGTCTCAGCATCGTTGAGAACGAAGAGGGGAAGTTCGTCGGGCACCTTCTGTGAGGACGCGAACGCGGCCAGTAGTGCCCGTGCCTCAGTGATGTCCTGCGCCCTACCGTTGGCGCCTGGGCGGTAGCCAGGCATGGTTGCGAGCTCCGCCTGGGGCAGACTCCAGCGGCTGATCGGCCAGCTTACCCATGGGTTTACTTCACCGGAGCCCCCGAAGAACTGTTGCAGCATGTCTCGCCGATCGAGGGCGATGCTCACCGCGCTGCGAAACCGGACGTCGTTGTATGGGAATTGTGGCAGGAAGAAACGCATCCCAAAGAACAGCGATCGTCCGACCGTCGATTCTTGGAGTGCGGGGATCGCCTTCTTCAGCTTGTCCGCCTGGGGCCGCCCCACAAACGCTACGTCCAGCTTCTTGGTGCGCAGCCCCGCCTCCACCTCCGCACTGTCCTTCGGCTGGAAGATCGTGACGCCGTCGAGGTTCGGCCGGTCGTTTCCTCCGTGCCACTTCGGGTTGCGCGCCACGCTGGCGAATTTCCCTTCGGACCACTCGACCCAGCGAAAGGGCCCGCTGCCGACCTGGAAGTCGGCGGCGAAGTCGCGGCCTTTGTCCACCAGTTCGGGAGCGACGATGAAGGAGTTGACATCTGCGAAGGCGTTGACGATCGCCGCCTGAGGTGCCTTCAGCTTGATCGTGAACGTGTGCGCGTCCGCATCGCTGACTTCGATCGAATCAATATTCGCCCACTGCGCCTTGCGAACGAACGAGGGGCCACCATCCATCTGGCGGCGCAGGCTGAACTCAACGTCACGGGCAGTCACCGATCGGCCGTTCAGCGGGTCACGGTCGTGCCAGCGCGCCTCCGGGTTGATACGGAAGATGAGCGTTTGCGCGTCCGGTTGTTCGGGCATGCCAAGCGCAAGGTCGGGGGCGAGCTTGCCGGTGGTCATGCTCTCGTAGCTGAGGAGGCGGCTGAAAACGAGCGCCTGCTGTCCGTAGAACGGCCCCGCCTGCGTCTTGTGGGGGTCTTGCGACGCGTCCCCCGCCACGAACCCGGTATAGCGCAGCGTATCGCCGCGCTTGCCCTTCTGTGCGGTTGGCGTCGTTGCCACCTGCGAAGTCGGCGACTCGGTCTCGCGCGGCGCTGGCCCCGAAGTTGGCTTCGTTGCTGGTCCGCCCCCGCAGCCGATCGCCGCCAGCCCGACGGCTCCCGCAGCAGCTCCGCTCGCCCCCAGGAACCAGCGGCGATTGCCTCGTTTCGTGCCCAACTCACCAGCTTCCATTCGGGAGTTCATGCTAACTTTGCTCTCCCTTACACACTGGTAAGCCGGTTTAGAAATCGCCAAGGAGGGCGCACGTGGGGACGCCGATCACTGCGGCGGAGGTCGCCACGCAGGTCCCTCTCGTTGAGGGCTCGATGGCTGACGGAAACCGCTCTCTGCCGCGCGAAATGCAGTTCGCCGACCATAGCGAGGCGATGGGCTTCGTCGTCCGCGTGCGAATGGCCGCCGAGGTCCTGGACCACCACCCAGATCTGCGGATCGTCAACAACCGCGTCGACCAGCGCTGTCCACTCATGACGCTGGCGGGGTCAACGAAAGAGATTTAGAGCTTGCCGTCGAATCAACGGGCTACTACGTCCCTGGCCGTGTGGGCGCCTCTCGAGGGCTTGGGGTTAGCACGCCCAGGTCAGACGGTGCGAGCTTTGCGAGCCTGGACGACCAGCACTTGTTCTTCGCCTGAGAGGGTTTCCCAGGGCTTCAGAATCTCGTCTTTCAGCGGGAAGATGTGTACTGCATCCCAGCCGCAAACGTCCTCGCACAGCCGACAACCCGTGCACTTCTTCTCATCGACCGTGCTCACACCGAAGAAGTCATCGATGCGGCCCGTGTGCTGGAGACTGAGCGCATCAAACGGGCAGATGTTGATGCAAAGCTCGCAGCCGGAGCCGATGCACTTGTCCTCGATGACCACGGCCTTTGGCCATTCGTTCTTTTTCAGCGAGCGGCACATCTCACCGAAGGTGTCCATGATCGCTTCCGGTGGGCAGACGAGTCCGCACGCGCCGCAGTCTATGCAGAGCGTCGGGTCAATAACGTGCAACTGGTTGCGCTCGCCCGTGATCGCGTTCGTCGGGCAGCGCTTTGTGCAGGCCGTGCAACCAATGCACGTTTCGATGATCGAGTATGGCAAGAGAGCGACCTCTCGTTTGTGAAGTCTTTCGCCCAGCATATGTTCGCAGGTGGTGGCCTGCAATCGCCTCCCCTCAGG
Source organism: Anaerolineaceae bacterium (assembly GCA_040007415.1). Classification (GTDB taxonomy): domain Bacteria; phylum Chloroflexota; class Dehalococcoidia; order Tepidiformales; family Tepidiformaceae; genus PNKC01. The sequence continues at coordinate 356 of JBDTVB010000198.1, read as the reverse complement.
GCGAGCCTCGAATCGGCCGTTCCGGGGTCCCTCACCGGTCTTCGCTGGCTTGGTGGTATCTACAGAGAGTCTCCACGACAACCTCCAGGCTAGAGCGGCCCCTCAGCCGCGAGAATTCTCCCCAGCAAGAGTTCGGCGGAGCCATCGAACGGACAGGCACGTGCTTCGATCAATTCCCGGGCGAGCTGAACCCCTGCCCACGCGCGGGCGGCGATTTCGGGCGGGTAGGCCATCGACTCTTGGTTCTCGGCGAACGTCTCTTCGTCTCGAAGCCTCAGGATCAGCCGAGCATCGGCCATGACGTCGAGGTCGAGGTCTAAGAACGAGATTTCGCGGCCCCGCAGAACGGCGGGGAG